>JAZSIL010000253.1:0-4817 GCA_045533785.1 Bacilli bacterium | reverse complement strand
AATATTTTTTATCATTTTCATTCCAAGGTCTAGTAACAATATCTATTATAGTTTTTTTACCCATACCTTTTTTTATAGCATTTTTAATACTTAAATCTAATGAATCATCAACAGCTTTTCCATCAATTATATCACTAAAAGTATATGCTATATGTTTTAATATGAAATAAAAATCTTGTTTGTTATTAGGTTCTATAGTTCTTTCACATATAAGACTGAGAACGTAACCGACAACACCGTATATATCTTCAAAAAATCCAGCTCCACCAAAATCTCTTACTTTTAATTTACCTTTTTGATTATAAGCGAATCCCATGCTTTTATTAGTATCATCGTCTCTAAATACAGATTTAATTAAATGTCCATGATTTATACAATCATTTATCACTTCAATAGGTATATCTAAATATTTAGACATAATACTAATTTGACTTATTTTAGATTCAATAAAATCTTTTGTTAAATGAGTAGTATTTATGTTACGTTTCATATTAATCTTATTATTAACAATTAGAGCCTTATAGGAAACCCAATTCCTATAAGGCTAAATAATATTTAATTCAAAACAAAGATAACAGTAATTATTTATAGATTAAAATGGGCCGTCTTCACTACCAGCAGCCATAAAAGCATTATTATCTATAGGCATACCATTCATAGGCATAGTGTTAGCCATTACAGCACCTCCTAATATACCAGGTGCTCCAGTACCACCAAGATTAGGTTGTTTTTTAGTTTCTTTATAAGTTATAGATTCTTTTGTAATATCTAAACGAAGTATAGAAGGAAGTGTTCCATCACCTTTATAACGTTCTATACAACCAGAACCTATAAAAGGATCAAAAGCTAATTCACCGTTTTGAATATCATTCCAAACACCTTTATTATTCTTTTTGTGTCTAAGAAGTTTCATCCAAATTATAATAGGTTTTCCATTTGCATTTTTATAATAAGGTTTACCTGTAGCTTCTGTTTCTTTAGAATAAGTTCCATTTAACATAGCTATTACATTTGTAAATAATGCAGCATAACCATCAAGAACGGTTTGAGGTTCTACCATAACATATTCTCCATTTTCATCAAAATCTTCAAATGGTAATGATAAAGATTCTTCTTCAATTTCTGTTAATTGACGACCATTAAGATAAAATACATCAAGTATATGTTTAATCCATTTAAAAAGATTATTAACTCTCCATTCTTTATCTCCACCAGGAATAGTTTCAACATTACTTTCTACAGGAAATATTTTATGTTCTAAATAACGTCTTTCTTCAGCTTTAGGATGATCACTAGTAAATAAAAATGTAATATAAGGTAATTTCAATCCTGCAAAATTACTATTTTCACTACCTGTAGCATAACTTAAAGTAACACTTTCTAATATACCTTTAAATAGTCCATTGTTACAAGCATCTTTATCGCTAAACTTAAGTCTATTTACTGCTCTAGTTTCATTACTAATACCACGACGAATTCGTTTTGTTTCTACTTTATTTATATCTTCATTCATATTAATTAATCTATTTTAATGTTAAACAATTATTAGATAAAAAAAGGAGTAAGTACTTTAATCTTACTCCTTTTCGAAATTAAAGAAAAAAATATTTTATTATTTAGTTTTATTATTAGCACGAGCAATAGGTTCAGCGTCATTTACGAAAGTCAAAGGATAGCATATAAATTCAACTACTTTTTGTCCATCATGAGTACTAGATTTAAAACCTTCATTCAATTCAACATTGAATATACGATTTTTAGATTCTTTTTCGTTACCTAAGTTATGTTTCAAAGTATTCCAAATAGCAGTGTCAGAAAAACTTAATTGACAACCAACACCTTTTGCATTACCAGTAGTAGCAGTACGAGAACCAGAAGCAACATGATATTGAGGAACTTTTACACGATTAATAATCAACGATTTAACACCATCGATAAATTCATTAGATTCTTCACTTCTCAAAACATCACAAACTTCTTGAACTGTAACTTCAGGATTTTCCATTATTTCAGCTATTTTAGCATACATAGATTCACTACTCATAATAATTTCCATATTATCTATAGCAGCTTCAAGTTTTTCTTCTTTAGTAAATCTAACATCAGCCATAATAGGTTCACCTTTACTATTATATTGAGGAACACCTTTAGCTATACAATACATTACAAATTCTTGCATTGCTATTTCTTTACCTTCGTTAGAATCTAAATCAACACCTTTTTCATTAGCCCAAGCTACTAATTCTGGATTACGTTCAATAATAGCTTTTTCAACATCAGCTATATTATTCAAAAACATAACGTTTTCACCTACAGCTATATTAAGAGCTTTAGAAACAGGAGCAGTAATAACGAATTTACCAAGTGTGGTATTAGCAATTAGTTGAGGTTCAGCATTAACAGTGTTACTTTTTTGACCTGATTGCATTACAGCAAATGAATTAAATTTAATTTTACTCATAATTTTTAATTTTTAAATTGATATTAATATTATTATTTTTATTATGTAGTTTTATACTACTTTGATTTCTTTATTTATTCCTCTAAAAAAAAGATTAATTAATCTCTTCTGCATCTATAAACTCATCATCTGTAAGAGGAGTATCAGTAACGAGTTTTAGTTCTGATGTTTCCATCATTCCCATTAGAATGTCATCTGCAATTTCTCTAGCACCAAGAGAAAATGCCCTATTAGCTATCATAACTCTAGCATACTTTTTATAAGTATCTTTACTTAAAAGATCTGCTTGAGTAGCATCACTTAAACTAAAATGACCAATAGCTGTTGTAATAACTTTTTCTCCATATATAAGTTTACGTCTTGTAAATTTATATTCAGTAACGTAATCTATAGGAGTAGCAGGTATTCTTATAATAGGATATTTACCTTCTTGTGCTAGTTTAATTGCTTGTACTTGATTTAAAGCAATAGTACATTTTTCATTTATTTGAAATTCATTAAATATATTTCCTTTTAAATCTTGATAATATTTAAGAGGATATACACCAACAATTTCATCATTTGTTTTATCTTCTGCTTCTTTAGCAGAACGACATTTAACGCAATAACTTGGTAATTGTGTTTCATTATATATCGTGTTACCATCAGTATATTGATACTGAGGAGCATAATCTTTAGTACATTCCCAAGTTACTCCTGCCCTTGATAACAACGACCTTATAATATGTACATCAACACCTGTTTTACCATTTATAACATGGATATGTTCTATACAACTAGTAAAAGGAAGTTGTAAATCTTGAGCACGCATTAAAATAGCTAAACCTTCATTTACATTTTTAATACCACCTTTATCAGTTGCGGTCATTCTTTTTAGAAAATTTTCAGCACTAGCTAATTGTTTTTCATCAAAGAGATTAAGAACATTAAAACTAGCATTAATGTTAGTATTTACTTTATTTATTGAAGCATTAGTACTACTATTAATTAAATCGTTACTAGCATCATTATTATTATTTTTCATTATGTCAAAGTGCTATCATCATTTACAATACAAAGATACAACTATTTTTTCAATCAGCAATAATAAAATCACAATTTTCTTTATTTTTTGCAATTATATTGTGATTATTTGAAATGTCTTTATTTTGTAGCTTTTTATCTTCGAACGTATCATTTATATATATTGTATACAATTTTATTAGTTCGTTCGGGAAATAGACGTTATTTAGCCTATACAAATAAGATTTTATATCTTCGCATTCGGGCGATGTAATTATTATTATATCAATCGGTATGTTCAAATTTTTATCAGGAGCGTTATTAGTAGAAAGAATATTTATAATACCTTCATTAAATCTAGCTTCATTATAAGATTTTTGTGCTGCAGCATGATACAGTTTTTGTTGACCTTTAAGCATTCCACTTTTAACTAAAATAGGTTGTCCATCAAGAGTTAAAGCAGGAATAGGATCTACTTTATCATGATAATTAGCACAAATTTCTTTATTAAATGTATTGTTTAGATAATTAGTAACAACTGATGCGAATTCTGCAAATTTATTAATTATAAGAATGCGTTTATTACTATTTTCTTTTACAATATTAGCTATTTTTTCTAACTTATCTTTATAGTTACATATTAGTTCTTTTCTGTCTCTAATTATTTGATAAGTTTGATGAGCTCTTTCTCTAATATTAGCAGGATTATAAAAAGCGTCTATTTGTTGATTTATTTCAACATTCATATCTAAATGTTCATTCCAGCCATTTTCTATTGCAATATTATTACAAAAAGCAGTAGAAGACATATTTAATGATTTATTACCAACTCTAGCATATTCTATATTATCAAAACTTCCAAATATATTTATAGAAGTAGAAATATAATTATTATAATATTCTAGTAGTTTGTATTCATCACTATCAGTAGAAATAGTAATTCCTATCTGTATTTCTTCTATGGGCGTGCTAGTACGTAATTCATCTATTTCAAATTGTTTAAAATCTTCAAGTAGAGGTGCTATAGAATATAATTTATTAATATCTTGAGAAGATAAAGAAAGTTTATTTAATAGTATAAGTTTAAATTTACTCATACGTACTATATCGAACACATTTTCACATATAGTTTCACAATGATACCATATAGTAGCATAAGGTTTCAAATATTGTTTATCATTTTATAATCGTGCTTGATATTTTTGATTTTGAATATTGACAATTCATTTGGAATGTGGTATGCTAAAGGCGTATATCTGCGCATTGCGCAGCAAAAAGAACGGAGGAGCTCAATATGAAAAAGGTACTGAAGCTGAATGCCAGATCGGTCGTTGAGGTCAAGGACGGCGGCGAA
>JAZSIL010000065.1:0-5081 GCA_045533785.1 Bacilli bacterium | reverse complement strand
AGTGAATTATTCTTTGATAGTGTTAATGGATATGAAGCAGTTGGTGGTTTCTTAGGAACAAGTCCTTATAAAGAAAAATATGCTAATCTTACTAAACACATGATTCAACTTACTACAGCTAGATATGCAACTACATTACCTAATACTAATAACTTTAAGGGTGCTTGTGGTTTCGTACTTGATGGTTATTTCTATGGTACTCAAGGATTACGTAACGATGCTACATTTGATACATTACGTGGATTAATTCCTACTCCAACTGTTGGTTATGAAGGAAGTGTATCAAAAGAAAATACTTATGTTGTAACTGAAGGTATTGGTGGTACAGAATTAAAAGTTGTTGATCCAGTTAAAGAAGGACATATGTTCTTAGGATGGTATGACAATCCATCGTTCACTGGAGAAAAAGTAACAAGTGTTAAATTTGGTTGTACATTATATGCTTATTGGTATAATCTTAATGCCCCTGCTCCTACATTTGATATTGATTATGTATTAAATGAAGGTGCTTTACCTGAAGATGCTCCTTTAGTATATGTTCAATTTGAAGGTGTAGAATTACCTAAGCCAATTAAAGATGGTTATACATTTGTAGGTTGGTCAACTGATGAAGAAGGATTCAATACAATAACTAGTATTCCTGCAACTGCTCGTGGTAAATTTACAGTATATGCAAATTGGGTAGAAGGAGAATTAGAAGTATATAAGATTAAATATGTATATGATGAAGGTAAGTTACCTACTTATAATCCTTCTTCAATTGAAGATGTTGCTGAATATGTATTTACAAGTTATTATAATTGGTTAAAACCAAATGAAAAATACGAAACATTTAAGTCTAAAGTTATAAGTCAATGGTATGGTAGTAAATCACAAGGCCAATATAAATTCTATAAAGAAAATGGTGCTAATGCTATTGATGATGAATATTTTATTAATGCAACAGAAAATTATGAAAAGTGGATTCCTTGGTTTAATATGTTTGATGCACAAGTTACACTTGCTAATGGTTCACAAGATGCTTGGAGTACTTGGGTTGGTATTTATAGATTAGGTCAAGTATTAAGTGGTAATCCGCCTGTAACTTGGAAAGATTCATTTAATGAAACGATGATGGCTAATACATTTATTGATATTCCTCTAATTACAGAATATACAGTTGGTCAATCTATTGAATTAGTTGGTTTAACAATTGACGATGGTAGAGAATTCTTAGGTTGGGTAGATGAAAATGGTAACAAAGTAACACATATTACTCCTAATACAGTTGGTAATTTAGTTCTTACTGCAACTTGGAGTATTTCTACACCTGTTGAAAAAGTAGAAGTTTCTAAGATTGATAAAATTGAAAGATTTGATTCTTACAAATTAACGTGGATAATTACTCCGAGTGATGCAACTAATAAGAAAGTAACATTATCTTCTAGTGACACTTCGGTATTAACAATTGATCAAGATGGTAATATGTATGCTGTAAACAATGGAACTGCAACTATCACATTGGAAGTAGCAGATAACCCTGCACTAAATGTTGTGTTTGATGTTGTTGTATATAGTGAAGAATTTATTGATTTAACTGCTGAAACTGAAACTTATGTTAAGAAAGATGAATCTATTAAGTTAAACGCAAAATTATACTTTGGCACAGGTAACATTTTATGGAAGTCATTAAATCCAAGTATTGTTACAGTAGATGAATTAGGTAATGTTACTGGTGTTAAAGAAGGTTATGGCGAAATAATGGCTTATGTTGAAGGTAACGAAACAATTAATATTACAATAGGTATAACTGTTATATCTGGTGAATTTGATGAAATGCTAGAATTCGTTAAATCAGCACATAATTCTCAAGTATATGTAGTTAGAGATTTACCTGTTGCATTTGGTATCTATTATACTGATGTATATGGTTCTGTATCTGATTTATTATTCAACTATGATTATGAAATTAAACAAGATTATCGTTTAACACAAGCACAATTAACTGCTGCTAATAGAACTAATATGAAGAGTATTGAATTTATTACAGTTCACTATAATGGTATGCCTGACCGTGGTATTAATGCTGCAAAAACTGCTAAATCATTATATAATCAATTTGGTGCTAATTACACTACATGTTGGCATTATTCAACAGGTAATGATGGTATTTATCAAAGTTTAGATGATTGGATTAGAGCAGCTCATGCTGGTGATGGAACTACTAGTGTTAACTGGGCAGATTCTGGTGTTAAGGCATCTTCAAATACTAAACCTATTTATGGTAAGTCTGGAAGTTATTTAACAATTAATGGTCAAATATCAAAAATTGCTCTTCCTTCTGGATATGAAGATAAACCTCTTACTTGGTATGGTCCACTATGGAAAGTAGAAAATGGTAATTATTGGATTGCTAAATTACATTATGATTCAACATATGGCTATATTGGAAGTTATGGTGGAAATATGAATTCAGTAGGTATTGAATCTGCTTGTGATGAAGGTAGTGATTTATGGTTAACTTATCATATCACAGCTCAACTTGTTGCAAGGTTATTAAAGACTCATAATTTAGAAACTACAAGAGTTACAGGTCATCATGCGTTCTCTGGTAAAGATTGTCCACAAACTCTTCTAGAAAATGATGGAGAATTATGGCTTAAATTTATGGATTTAGTTGAAGCTGAACGTAAATTATTAGATCTTGGAAGTAATTATACAATTACAGCTAAATCAAATAATCCTGATATTTTAGGTGATAATGGTAGAATTATTAGTTTCCCTAAGAAAACTACTACTGTAAGTTATACAGTAACAATAACTAATAATACAACTGGTAAATCAGTTAGTGAAACATTCTCAAGTATAGTTGAAGGTAAATACCTAAAATAATTTAAATATCTACTTAAAATGGTCATTTTAAAAATGACCATTTTATATTTATAAATATTTTATTGCATTTATAGTGCTAAAACTAAAAAAAAGGTATATAATTATAGTAGAAAAATATTTAATAACTTTGAAAAGAAGAGTAAGTAATATAGTTTTTTATAGAGAGTCTTTGTCGGTGGAAATAAGATATCAATTAATTACTGAACATGGTCTTGGAGTTGGATTGTCGATATTTAGGCTATCCCGGGTGCTCCCGTTATAGAGATAGAGTTTAAATCTTTAATAAAAGTTGTATTATTTTAGGAAAGAACTTGATAAGGGTTAAATTGTGAGGTTTAACTGAAAAAAGGTGGTACCACGAAAGAATATTTCGTCCTTTTATTTATATATAATAAAAGGGCGTTTTTTATTTGCTCGTAATTTGAAAGGGAGGTGAGACTCTTTGGGTGAACATATTTTAGAAATAAAAAATTTATCTAAAAGTTTTGGTGAACATCTTGTATTATCTAATATTAATCTTTGTATTGAAAAGAAAGATGTATATGGGATCTTAGGTTTATCTGGTGCAGGTAAGTCCACTTTAATTAGATGTATTAATGGATTAGAAAAGTTTGATGAGGGAGAAATAATATTTAAAGGGAAAAAAGTGTTATTCGATAGAAATTATCGTAAAAATGTTGCGATGATTTTTCAACAATTTAACCTCCTTGATCAACGTACAGTTTTAAAAAATGTAGAGCTTGCAGGGGAGTTATTTAATGATCCTGATACAAAACAAAAAGCCTTATATTATTTAGAAATGGTTGGTTTATTAGATAAGTTAGATAGTTATCCTTCACAACTTTCAGGGGGTCAAAAACAACGAGTTGCTATAGCAAGAGCATTAATGAGTGAACCTGAGATATTACTTTGTGATGAAGCAACTTCTGCCCTTGACCCTGATACTACTAATCAAGTATTAGCATTATTAAAAGATCTTAATGAAAAATTAGGACTTACAATTATTATGATTTCACATCAAATGAATGTTATTGAGAAAATTTGTAATAAAGTAGCAATTATTGATAATGCTAAAATAGTTGAAAGTGGTGAAACGCAAGAAATATTCTTGTATCCAAAAACTGAAATTAGTAAAAAAATAATTTATTCAGGCCATATTAACACAAAGAGTGATGATTCTAAGTTGTTAAAAGTCATCTTTAATGGTGAACTTGATATGCCATTAATTGCTAATATTGTTCAGGATTGTAATATTGTATTATCAATTATATATGCTGACTCTAAAGTAGTTAATGGTCATGTATTTGGACAATTAATATTCAAGATGCCTGCTGATATTAACGATGTATTAAAACTTCGTAAGTATCTAGAGTTAAAGAATATTAATTATAAGGAGGTGGATGCAAGTGAGTTTTTCTGAGATTTTTAAAATGATTTTAGAAACTCTAGGAATGACATTTATTTCTTGTGGACTTGCTTACTTATTAGGTCTTCCGATGGGAATCTTACTTAATGTTACTTCAAAGAAAGGAATTATGCCATGTAAATGGTTGAATACGATTCTTAGTTTAATAATTAATATTTTAAGATCAATTCCTTGTTTAATTATTGTAGTGCTTTTAATGCAAACTGTTCGTGGGGTATTTGGACGTGCAACAGGAGAGTGGTATACAATTATTATACCGCTATTCGTTACTTCATTTGGATTTGTTTCACGTATGGTTGAACAATCTTTAGCTGAGGTTGATAATGGAAAAATTGAAGCTATTGAGTCTCTAGGTGCTACAAAATTTCAAATAATTACAAAAGTACTATTACCCGAAACAAGAGCTTCCTTAATTTCAGGTTTAGCAGTTACGCTTGTTTCAATACTAGGGTATACATCATTTGCATATAATATTGGTGCAGGTGGTTTAATTGCTGGTATATGGACGTTCTATTCAAAAAATACTGGTGATTATTTAAGTGAACCATTCTTCTGGATTATGATTATTATTGTTATTTTAATCGTTCAAGGTATCCAAGAATTAGGTTTATTAATTTCAAAGAAAATAGATAAAAGGAGAATATTATAATGAAAAAAAGTTTTTTATGCTTAGTTGCTGTTTTAGTTTTATGTTTAACTGTTGGTCTTACATCTTGTAATAAAAAAGATAAGACAATTTATGTTTGTGCAAGTGAACTTCCACATGCTGATATTTTAGAAAATG
>JAZSIL010000105.1:0-4401 GCA_045533785.1 Bacilli bacterium | reverse complement strand
TTCAGTCTTATTTCTAATCACAACAAGTTCTACTTTAGCCCCTGCTTTTTCAAAAGCACGTTTAGAATCATATTCACAGTTTGTACCAGGGAATACTGGAATCACAACATTGACTGTATCATATAATACTTTTGCTTTTAAAGAAGGTCTAGTTGTATAGTTACCAACAACCATATCATTTGTAGGGGCATCACAAGTTTCTGGATATACATCATTTAGTACACCTTTATATATATCATAAGCAGCATCTAGTGCTACTACTTCAGCATTATAAGTAATATCACAAGAAGAATTAGTTTCCCCAATTATTCGTACAGGTAAGCTACTTAAATCTAATTCTTTATCAACTTCTAAAATAATATTACCATAATTCTTACTAGTTAATACGCTTAAGTCTAGTTCACTATTTAAACATACACCGACATTGTTACCAAATGCCATTTTATATATAGCTTCTAACGCACCACCATCTTTAACAGTGTAAGCACTATAGACTTGTTTATTTTTTATTAATTTTGATACTTTATCATAAGTATCAATTAGTTTATCAAAATCATAAACATGATATTTATCTTTTTCTAAACATACTTCTACTAATAAATGATTTTCTCCCTTTAATTCAGGAGTTATAATATCTTCAACATCAGCATATGTGATTGCAAAAGACACAAGTGTTGGTGGAACATCTAAATCTTCAAATGATCCACTCATTGAGTCTTTTCCTCCAATAGATGCAAGCTTTAATGCTTTTTGAACCTTATGAGCACCAAGAAGCGCTGCAAATGGTTTACCCCATTTATTAGGATTATTTAGTAACTTTTCAAAATATTCTTGGAAAGAAAATCTAATCTTATGATAATCTCCACCCATTGCGATGATTTTAGCAACACTTTCAACAACAGCATATATTGCACCATGATATGGAGACCATGATGAAATTACAGGGTTAAATCCATAACTCATAATAGATGCAGTTGTATTATCATATCCAAGTGTTGGAATTAAAGCTGCCATACCCTCTGTTTCAGTACGAAGTGTTTTACCACCATATGGAGATAGCACTGTACCATTACCAATTGAGGAGTCAAACATTTCAACTAGACCTTTTTGGCTACATACAGAAAGACGTGATAATACTTCTTTTGATGTTTCTAAAAAACCCGCTTCAACTTTATTTTCAAATGGTGCTTTATCAAAGTCAGGAAGTTCTACATATATATTTTGATAACGACTTGCACCATTCTTATCAAGGAAGTTTCTATCAATATCAACAATAGTTTGACCAAGATAGTGCATTACAAGACGATTATTAGAAGTAACTGTAGCAACTCTAACTACTTCTAAGTTTTCTTTATAACATTCATTTTTAATGAATTCTTCATCATCTTCTTTAATTACAATAGCCATTCTTTCTTGAGATTCACTTATCGCAAGTTCAGTACCATTTAAACCATCATATTTCTTTAATACATTATCAAGTTCAATTTCAAGACCAGGTGCAAGCTCACCAACTGCAACACATACACCACCAGCACCAAAGTCATTACAACGAATAATTTTTTCTGAAACTTTAGCATTTCTGAATAATCTTTGAATTTTTCTTTCCTCAATTGGATTACCTTTTTGTACTTCTGCACCAGCTGTTGCAGTAGTTTTAACTTCATGTGATTTTGATGAACCTGTTGCTCCACCAATACCATCACGACCAGTTCTACCACCAATCAAAAGAACAATGTGTCCTGGAAGTGGTTCAAGACGTTTAACTTGTTCTTTAGGTGCAGCTGCAACAACAGCACCAATTTCCATTCTTTTAGCAGCATATCCAGGATGATATAATTCATGTACATAACCAGTTGTAAGACCAATTTGATTACCATAACTAGAGAAACCATGTGCTGATTCTTTACAAATCTTTCTTTGAGGAAGTTTACCTTTAATTGTATCTTCAAGTGAAGTTCTAGGATCAGCTGCACCTGTGATACGCATTGATTGATAAACATATGCACGGCCTGATAGTGGATCACGAATAGCACCACCAAGACAAGTAGCAGCACCGCCAAATGGTTCAATTTCAGTAGGATGGTTATGCGTTTCATTTTTAAACATTAATAACCAGTCTTCTTCACCACTAGCTGTTTTTACTTTTATTTCAATTGAACAAGCATTAATTTCATCGCTTACTTCAAGGTCATTTAAAAAGCCTTGTTTTCTTAATTCTTTCATAGAAATTGTAGCAAGATCCATTAAAGTCATTGGACGTGTAGTTTCTATACCATATACCGCATGACGGGACTCGATATAACTATCAACTTCACTTCTTAAGATTTCTTTAAATTCACCATCTTCAATTTCTAAATCTGTAATAATTGTAGAAAATGTAGTATGACGACAGTGATCTGACCAATAAGTATCAAGAACTTTTAATTCTGTTAAAGTAGGATTTCTTTTTTCTTCATTTTTAAAGTATTCTTGAGTTACTAGTAAATCATCATAGTTCATTGCCATTGAATTATCGCTTAAATATTTAATTAACTCATCTTTGTTAAAATCAATAAATTCATCAACTACTGGTACTTTATCAATTTCAACTTTAGCACTTGTTAAACACTCAGGTTTATCTAGACTCGCAAGACGTTGGTCAACTGGATTAATTAAATATTTTTTTACCTTTTCTACATCACTACTAGATAAATCACCAACAAGTTCAATAATTCTAGCACATTTTACAATTATATTTTTCTCACCAGTTAAAAGTTGGAAACATTGTTCACAGGCATCAGCTCTTTGATCATATTGACCAGGAAGATACTCAATCCCAAAAACAAATTCCATATTATCAAACTCATAGTTTTCAATGAAAACATTATCTACCATCGGTTCACTTAAGATAATAGAGATACCTTCATTTAAATACGCTTCATTAATTCCTTCTACATCATATCTATTAACAACTTTTACATTTTCTAAATTATTTAATTTTAATTGAGTTTGTAAATTATGAAGTAATTCTTTAGCTTCTACCGCATATTCTTTTTTCTTTTCAACGTAAATGCGATGTACTTTGTTCATAAAAGCCTCCTATCTTAAGCCTATATCTTTACGGCAGTATTTTCCATCAAAATCTATTTTATTTATTGCGTTATAAATTTTATTTCTAACTTCATCTAAACTATTACCTGTAGCACAAACATTTAAAACACGTCCACCATTTGTAACAATTTTAGAATCAACTTCTTTTGTTCCTGCATGGAATACTATAATATCATCATCTACATCATCAAGTCCAGATATAACTAACCCCTTAGGATAAGATCCAGGGTAACCTTTACTTGCAAGAACAACACACCCTGCAACTAAATCATTCCAAGAAATATTAATATCTTTTAAAGTTTTTGTTGCAGTAGCATACATTATATCATATATATCACTTTCAAGTCTTAGCATAATTACTTGTGTTTCCGGATCGCCGAAACGAACATTAAATTCTAAGACTTTTGCGTGATTATTTGCGATCATTAGTCCGATAAAGATAACACCTCTAAAATCTAAGTTATCCTCTTTTAATCCTTTCATAAACGGATTTAGAATTTCTTCTTTTAATACTTCGTACATATCACTTGGCATAAATGGATTAGGACTAATAGTACCCATACCACCAGTATTAGGACCTAAATTCCCATCAAATATTTGTTTATGATCTTTTGCGGTAACCATTGGAATAATTGTTTCAGAGTCTGTAAAACAAAGTAAAGAACATTCAAAACCTGTTAAGAATTCTTCAAGCACTACTGTTTTTCCAGCACCAGAAAGTGCTCCATTAATTAAGAATTCTTTTAGTGTTTTAAGTGCTACATCTTCATCTTCACAAATTACTACACCTTTACCAGCAGCAAGTCCATCTGCTTTAATAACTACAGGATATGAAAACTCTTTTAAAGTCTTTACAGCATCTTCATAGTTATCAACATTTGCATAAGCTGCTGTTGGAATATTATGACGTTTCATAAAATCTTTTGAAAAAGCTTTTGACCCTTCTAAAGTTGCAGCCTCTTTACAAGGCCCAAATACTTTATGGCCATTTGCTTCAAGTAAGTCAGCAAGTCCCATACAAAGAGGAACTTCTGGACCAACAACTGTTAAGTCAATATTATGCTCTTCAACAAATTTTAATATATATTCTAAATCTTCTACACTTGCGTTATGACAAGTGCCTAACTTTGCAATACCAGGGTTACCTGGAATTGCATGAATTTCAGTTACTTTACTACTTTTTGATAATGCGTAGCAAATCGCATGTTCACGACCACCACTACCAATAATTAGTACTTTCATATATATAACCTCTTAGTGTCTAAAATGACGATAACCACTAAATACCATAGGGATATTAAGTTCATTACA
>JAZSIL010000030.1:0-21599 GCA_045533785.1 Bacilli bacterium | reverse complement strand
CACTGGATGATTTAAACTTTTTTGATGAGTTATTAGATACATATAAGAATGTATATATATATATTGGGGATTATGTAACTTATCAAACATTAGGTGAAGAATTATTTACTTTTGATTCTGGACCTTATGATTGTAATTGCTAGGTGATAACATGAAAAGAATATATTTTATATTAATTTTAGTGATTGGAATGTTAGGCAGTAGTTGTGAAGATGTTAATAATAATATAGATCCATTATTTGATGCCTTAACAAATGATTCTAATTATACATATCTAATTAAATATGATGATGGAGAAAATGCTTATCAAAGAAAAGTTTTATATAACAGTGGGACTTTTCAAGTTAATGTAGATAATGAAGAAATTAAAATGCTTACTCTATGTTATGATGAATTGACGAATAGAGACTATATCGTTAAAACTTTAAATAACGATTCATCTATTGTTGTAGAGTATTCATCTTTCGAATATATGACTCTTAAAAATAACTATTTAGATGAGGTTTATTTAAATGTACTAGATACTGTAGACTTTGTTAAAAGCGGTAATAGTTATGCTTTAAAAGAAGATTGTTTAAAAAGTGTTAGTAGGGAATTATTTGATTTAACAGTTGTTGGTGAACTTACTTCTATGAGTATAAGCTTAGGTGATGGGTGCATTAAAAATCTTAATGCTGAAATTGTTGTTTTAGATAAAGAATATAGTGTTAATATTGAATTTTATGCTTTTGGTACAACAGTTATTGATATCCCTAAGATTGATGATAATAATAGTATTTCACAAATAATCCCATCTTCTAAATTAATTAAAGTAAATAGTGGAACAAGTTTAAATGAAGCTTTAGATGGAGTTTATGTTACAGTGGTTTATGAAAATGGTGATAAAGAAACATTAGGTATTGAAGATTTAACTTATCAATGTGAAGACTTTAATAAAGATAATCCTGGTACTTATGAAGTAGTTATTAGTGTGTTAAATGAAGAAGTTAAAATTAATATTGAAGTATTGGAAAATAGTTATTATCTACCAAATTCTTTAGAAACACTTAATTCATATGCTGATAAAAATGGACTTTCCTATGGGCTGCCTTCAACTGGTAATTCTAAGGCTTTAGTTATCCCGGTAGAATTTATTGATTATAAAGCTCCTGCTAATATGAAAACTAATCTTGAAAAAGCATTCTTTGGAACTAGTGAAGATACAGGATGGGAAAGTTTGACAAGTTATTATAATAAAGCATCATATGGAAAACTAAATATTGAAGGTACAGTGCTTGATGTTTATAATACTAATAAAACGTCGACTTATTATAATAGAAAATACATTGCAGGTGAAGATGCTGATTATTTAATTATCAAAGATGTTTTAGAATACTATGATAATCAAATTAATTATGATGAATATGATTCAAATAATGATGGATATATTGATGCGTTATATATCGTATATACTGCGCCTATTGATTATGTAGATGAAAGTTCAATGTGGTGGGCATATACTTATGAGTACTATACAGAAGATTATGAATTTTATGATAATGTTGAGGCTGATTTCTATTGCTTCTTTGGATATGATTTCTTATTTGAAGAAACAGCAAGTGGTAAGTATTTAAAACTTAATACTGAAACAATTATCCATGAGTCAGGACATTTACTTGGTCTTGATGATTATTATGATTATGATGATTCAAAAGGACCTGATGGTGGCCTTGGTGGTGGAGATATGATGGACTATAATGTTGGTGATCATAATCCATTTTCTAAAATCTTAATGGGATGGGTTATTCCTTATGTTGTCACTGATAGTTGTTCTATTACGCTTGATACATTCTACTCATCTGGTCAATGTATTTTATTAATTGATGAATTTTCAACAATTTTTGATGAATATTATTTAATTGATTATTACTCTCCTGATGGATTAAATAAGCTTGAAGCAGGTTATAATGGGTTATTCTCAAGTTCTGGAATAAGAGTTTATCATGTAGATGCAACGTTAACGACTGAAGAAATTTATAGTGCATTAGATATATATAAATATAATAATAGTGATACAGTTCATAAGTTAATTAAGTTAGTTCAAGCATCGGGAAAAAACACAATTGAAAAGGGTGAATATAGTACTAATGCAGATTTATTTAAGTTTAATAAAGAATATACGCTTAATAGTTGGTATAGTAATAATAATGTAGTATTTAAATTTAATGCAGAGGCTTTAAATAATACTTCTGTTAGAATTGATATAAAGAAACAATAAAATTTAAATGAGGCAAAAGTATGAATAAAAAATTAAAAGAATATATAGAAAATATTAATGGGGTAGTACACACCACATTCAATCCTAAAGGTCCAGGTGTAGTTAGAATTCATCTTATTCCACCTAAAAAAATTAAACTTGGTATTCCTTGGGTTGTAATAATTAATGGACAAGATATTTTACCAATCACATGTGGTTGGGCAATTCTATTAAAGATTTTTATTGATAATATTAATAAGACGTATGGTAGAGCATTAAATGATGCAGAAATGGAAGAACTTATTAATAAGACGATTAATAAAATGGCTAAACTTTTTCCAAAAACAGATAAAGAACTTTTTAGACAAGATTTAAGTGATATTATTAAAACTTTTGAAAAAATCGCAATCGGTGAAACACCTGATATCGTAACTGGATTTATGAGCTTAAAAGATTATGCTAAATACATGCAAGCACCGCACAGAATGGATTTAATGATTAGTTCAATGTGTGAAAAAGGACACTGGCATTGTAATCAAAAATGTCTTCACTGTTATGCTGGACATCAAGAATACGCTATAAAAGAAGAACTTTCAACTGAAGAATGGAAACACATCATAGATGAGTGTCGAAAATCATATATTCCTCAAATTACTTTTACTGGTGGTGAACCAACTTTAAGAAGTGATCTAGTTGAACTTGTTGAATATGCTTCATGGTTTGTAACAAGAGTTAATACAAATGGTATTTTACTTACAAAAGAATTATGTTCATCGCTTTATGAAGCTTCACTTGATAGTATTCAAGTAACGCTTTACTCAAATGTTGAACATATTCATAATCTACTTGTTGGTGCTAATACTTTTAATAAAACAATTGAAGGAATTAAAAATGCAATTGATGCTGGTCTTAATGTAAGTATTAATACACCATTATGTTCTTTAAATAAAGATTATTTAGATCTTGTAAAATTTGCCCATGATACATTAGGTGTAAATTACTTCACATGTTCAGGGATTATTATTACAGGTAACGCAACAAATACTGAAGCAGTTGATACACAACTTTCTAAAGAAGAATTGACTAATATATTATGTAGTGTCTCAAAATATGCTCATGAAAATGAATTAGGACTTAACTTTACATCTCCTGGTTGGGTAGATACAATTAAATTAAAGGAACTAAACTTAAATGTCCCTTCTTGTGGTGCATGTTTATCTAATATGGCAGTAGCACCTGATGGAACTGTTGTTCCTTGCCAAAGCTGGTTAAACACTCATCAACTTGGTAATCTACTTCATGATGATTTTAAAACAATATGGAATAGTAAATTAGTTAAACAAATAAGAAAATCACATTTGAAATACTATAATGTATGTCCACTTAATGAAAAATCAAAACAAGGAGAATGTAGTCTATGAAAAAGTTAATTACATTATTACTTGTATTAAGTGCTTTAATTTTAGTCCCTTTTACTAATGTTAAAGCAAGCTCATACTTAGATCGTATTGATAAGTATGAAATTACAATTGATCCTAATAAAGATGGAACATTAGATATGGAATTTAATATTAGATGGACTGTTCTTGATTCAAAAACTGAAGGTCCTCTTACTTGGATAAAAGTAGGTATTCCTAATAAATATGTCGCAAACATCCAAGGCACTACTTCTAATATAGAAAAAATTAGTTATTATTCTGATGGCGGTTCATATATCCGTATTGATTTAAATAGAGAGTATCTTGCAGGTGAAACTTTAGATATAGGGTTTACATATATTCAATCAAGAATGTATATGTTACATGGTACTGAATGCTATTATAATTATAAACCAGGATGGTTTGATGAAATTCCTGTTACAAGTGCTGTTATTAAATGGAATAAAGATGGTGTAATAGAAGCTGATCAAATGTCAGAAAGTGATGGTTATTATGTTTGGAGCAGTAAGCTAAATCCAGGTGAAACTCTTGATATTAATGTCAAATATGATCAAAGTTATTTTAGAGTTCTTAATCCTGATTTACAGTATTCTGATGCATATATGACAACTAGTGATATTTTAGCGATAGTATTAATTATTGTGATATTTGTAATTGTTATCGTTGTTTTAATTATTTCTATTGTTTCTCAACAAGATCCATATCTTAACGAACGTGGTTTTGTGGGAAGAAGTTATTTTTACCATAGAAGAAGATATTATCATGCTGGATATTATTCAACAGGAAGAAAAATTAAAAAGCCTGTTGTTGTAAACTCTAGTGGATTTAGAGGTGGTGGTGGAAGTTCTTGTGCTTGTGCGTGCGCTTGTGCATGTGCTGGTGGTGGTAGAGCTGGTTGCTCAATGAAAGACTTCTATAAACAACCAAAATTAGAACAAATTAAAAAAGCACTAAAGTAATTTAGTGCTTTTCTTCTTTTAATATAATTCGGTAGTCTTCTATTTCAATTAATCTTTCTTTATAAAGCGCTCCAACTGCTCGTTTAAAAGCACTTTTACTTAGAGTGAAAATTTTAGCAATATCTTCAGGACTTGACAAATTACCTAGTGGAATAATGCCACCCATTTCTTTTAAGTAGTTTAATAACATTTCACTATCAGAAAGACGCATTGTTTCTTTTTGTGTGATTGTTGAACCATTATATTCACCTTTTTTATTAATGTTGATAATTGTAAGGATTATTTCTTCACCTAAACGATATTTTTTTCTTATCATGCTTTTATGAACATATATCACATTGAATGCTTCATCTACTGCAAGTAATCCTGTAGATGTAAATGAAATAACATATGCAGATATTGTATCATTTATTTTTAAAGAAGCATTTTTTACTGTAATATCATCACGAGAAATAATTTTACAAACAAGTGAATCTTTTTTAACTTTTAAAATACATGGTAATGTATCGTTTGGACGTGGCCATGCTTTAGTATTTGTAGGCAAAATGTCTTTTGATAAAAGAATATCTTTTGCGATACCTATATTCATGAAACAACCAACATTTTCTTTTTGGGATACACATTTAACAAAACCATATTTTTTTGTTGTAATAATTGGATCTTCCATTGTAGCACAAAGACGATGTTTGTTATCATAATATAAAAATACATCAACTAGTTCATTTTCTTGTAAGCATTTAGTAGCTTGATTAAAGTGCATAAACACTTCAAATGGTTCGTTGTCTTGAACTAAGATGTAACTAATATCTGTTTCTCTTTTAACGCGTAATTTATTAATTTCTCCAATAAGTAAAGGCATAATATCCTCCTTGTTTAATATATATACATTATATCATAAAACTATTTAAAAAAAGACATATTAACTTATAAAAATAAATGTTTACTTGTTGCAATAGATGTAAAAATGTGGTATAATATAAAGGCTGTAAGAACGCTTACAGTAAAGCACGATGTTCCGCTGACTACAAATTTGACTTTATGTAGTGTATGAACATTGGAAGATAAGGAGTGTAGAAATATGAGTCAACAATTAATTAATGCGGTAACTAAAGGCTACATGAAAAATGATGTACCTGAATTCCGTCCTGGTGACACTGTAAGAGTACACGTTAGAATCAAAGAAGGCGGCAAAGAAAGAATCCAAGTTTTCGAAGGATTAGTAATGGGTCGTCATGGTGGTGGAATTAGCGAAACTTATACTGTTCGTAAAATTTCTTCTGGCGTTGGTGTAGAAAGAACTTTCCCAGTTCATAGCCCTCTTGTTGCTAAGATTGAAGTAACACGTCGCGGTGTTGTACGTCGTGCTAAGATTAATTACATCCGTAATTTATCTGCTAAAGCTGCTCGTATCAAAGAACGTAGATAGTTACAATTTAAAGGTGGATTTATTCCACCTTTTTTCTTTTGAAATATTGATTTAAAATTTTTTTAGTGTATAATATATGTATAAGGAGAAAATATTATATGAACGAAAAAGAAAAACAACCTATTCCCTGGAAAGAATTATTAAAACTTAGTGTGTTAATTTATTCTATATCTTATTTAATAATTATTTTTATTGTAATTTATTTTGGACTCCCTTTTTTAAACCTTGCTAGTGAATCCTTCTATTTTACATTATTTCTTATTATTGGGTTACCGGTATCGTTATTTTTTATCTTAAAAAATAAGAAACGTCAAAACGAATCTACTGAGACTAAATTTAAAGGTTATCGATATGAAAGTAATACTGGTAAATGGGTAAAGACATTAGTTTCTAAAGAAAGTCATTTTGCTAATTATAAAGCAATATTAAAATCACTAGCAGTAGTAATGTTTTTTGGTTTAACTTTAGTTGGAGTATTAAAACTTACTGGTATTAAATTAATAAATGCAAAAGCTTATGCTAGTCAACTTGAAATTACAACTGGCACTACTGATGATTTAAATAAGACATTTGATTATGAAGAAGGTGAAGTAGAGCTTCCTGTAATTGATAAAGCTCTTGCAGCTAAACTTGCCCAAGCAAAACTAGATGAATATGGTGCACAATATTCAATTGACATCGATAATTTTACTATTATCAGTGTTGAAAGAAATGGTGTGACGGAACTTTTAAGAGTTACGCCACTTGAATACGAAAATGTATTTGTATCAATATCAAGAATGAATGAGGGTACGATAGGTTATATTGAAGTAAATGTCGTTACACAAGAGGCTAAACTTGTTAAGTTTGATGAAAATAATGGTCTTAAATATATGCCATCAGGTATTTTTAAATATGACTTAGATCGTCATATTAGAAGTAAATATCCAACTGTTTTATATAATCACAAGTATTTTGAAATTGATAATGATGGAAATCCTTACTGGGTGGTACCAACAATTAAAAAAGAAATTGGTGTTTTTGATGGTGCAACACCTAGTGGAGTGTTACTTGTTAATCCGATTACTGGTGAAATAAATAAATATAATTTAGGTGAACAACCTTCTTGGGTACAACGTTGTGTTGATGAAAAAGTAATGGAAACTCAAGCAAATAATGCATTAAGTTTAAAAAATGGTTTTTGGAATAGATTGTTTGCTAAAAAAGAAGTTTTCCAATTAAGCGATGGTTATAATTATCTACTTAAAAATAATGCAACATATTATATTTCGTGTATTACATCACCTAATGAAAATGACCAAACATCAATTGGATTCTTAATTATAAATCTAAAAACTAAAGAAGCAATTAGATATTCATGTCCTGGTATTACAGAAATGCGTGCAAGAGAAATCGCAATGTATGATGAAAGAGTAAAAGCTCAAGCCTTAGAGGCAACTTGGCCTATTCTAGTTAGTTATCATGGGGTTCCTACATATTTTGTGGTATTAAAAAATGATGTTCAATCACAAAAAATTGTTTTCTTAAATGTTGATACAGGATCACTTGTTGGTATGGGAACAGATATAACTTCTGCTAAAATAGAATATGATAGCCTACTTTCAAATGAATCGATTGTTCAAAAAGAAAATAAAGAAATAAAAGGTACTGTTACAAAAATTAGAGATTTAGGATCAACTATTGAATTTATGATTGATACAATGCCTAATGCATATTTCTCATGTGATATTAATATATCTCTTATTGCAAGATTCTTAAGCGTTGGCGAATCTGTAACTATTGTATATAATGAATATCCAACTTATAATTTAGTTGTTGATATAAAGAATGAGTAAAGTTAATAGGATAAAGTTAAACTTTATCCTATTAATTTTTTATATTTTATGGTATAATAATATGTAAGAGGTGTTGAAATGAAAAAATTATTTAGTTTATTAGTATTAAGTAGTTTGTTAATATATTTATGGGGCTGTAAAAATAAAACAGCAGAGTTTGTGGTTGAAAAAGCTTTTTATTATGAAACAAATGTAGAAACAAAAAGTTTTTTTAATAATGCAACGATTACCAAAGATAAATTATATCGTGATTATATTATTTTGGTAACTGATTTTAATTATGAAGTAAAAAGTTCAAATCCTAATGATTTACCTAAAGTAAAAGTTGGAATGATTAATGTTACATATGTTGTAAAGTTAAATGGAAAAGAATTACTATCAACAGTTTTAAGTGAAGATACTGCAACATCAAAAGCTGATTATAAAGAAGAAAGTGATGGTGTTTTTGTAATTTCATCAACTAGTAATATTAAAGTTCCAATTACTGAAAAAGGAACATATGAAGTAATTTGTTATGCTAATTATTATTTAAATAAGAAAAGAATCGCAGAACCTTGTGAATTTAAATTTAAGGTTGACTAAGAAAATTAGATTTGTTAATAATTAATTTAAATTAAGAATATATTATATTGAGGTAGATATGACTGACAGCAAAGAATTTCTTGGAAAAGAAAGCATAGGAAAATTATTATTTAAACTTGCTATCCCATCAGTTTTAGCACAAGTTGTAAATATGCTTTATAACGTTATTGATAGAATATATATAGGGCATATGAAAGATGTTGGAAGTATTGCGTTAACTGGAGTTGGAGTTTGTTTACCACTTATATTAATTGTTTCTGCTTTTGCAGCATTAATATCATCTGGTGGTGCTCCACGCGCTTCAATAAAGATGGGCGAAAAAAAATATGCAGATGCAGAAGAAATATTAGGTAATTGTTTTACTTTACAAATTATTATATCAATTGTTTTGACAATATTACTACTATTATTTAGTGAACCTCTTTTAATGGCTTTTGGTGGAAGTAGTGATACAATATCATATGCAACAAGCTATATGAATATTTATGCTATAGGTACAATCTTTGTACAACTTACACTTGGAATGAATGGGTTTATTTCATGCCAAGGCTTTACAAAACATAGTATGATTAGTGTTGCAATAGGTGCAATGATTAATATAATATTAGACCCAATCTTTATTTTTGCATTGAACATGGGAGTAAGCGGCGCAGCTTTAGCTACTATTATTGCACAAGCTGCTTCAACAGTTTGGGTTTTAAGCTTCTTAAGAAGTAATAAAACATTTATTAAGTTAAAGACTTCTACAATGAAGCTAAAAGCAAATGTAATTTTACCTTGTATCTTACTTGGCCTTGCAACATTTATTATGCAAGCTAGCGAAAGTGTAATTGCAATTTGTTTTAATTCTTCACTTCAATATTATGGTGGTGATTTAGAAGTAGGTGCAATGACAATTTTATCAAGTGTTATGCAATTTGCAATGATGCCAATGCAAGGAGTAGCTCAAGGAGCTCAACCAATTATTAGTTATAATTATGGTGCTAGAAATAAAGAACGAGTAAAATCGATTTTTAAACTTTTAACAATTGTATGTTTAATTTATTCACTTGTATTATGGTCATCAATTATGTTATTCCCAACTGCTTTTGCCAGTATTTTTACAAGCGATAATTCTCTAGTACCATTTACTTCAAAAATGTTAAGAATATATTGTGCAGGACTTGGTATATTCGGTGTTCAAGTTGCTTGTCAAATGACTTTTGTTTCTATTGGTAGTTCGCTAAGTTCAATTAGTGTGGCTGTGTTTAGAAAGTTTATTATTTTAATTCCGCTTATTTATATTATTCCTCATTTAGTTGTAGATCCTGTAAAAGGTGTATATCTTGCGGAACCTATTGCGGATGTTTTAGCGGTATTATTTACAATTTGTTTGTTTAGCTTTAAATTTAAGAAAGCTTTAAATAAAATTTCTAATTAGAAGAAAGGAGAAAAAGATGGATTTACTTAAAAAATTATTTCCAATATCATTTTCATATGTTGGTGAAGTAGCAAAATTAATTATTGGTATTATTATCTATGTAGTAATTGGTATTATTGGTGGCGTGGTAATAGGTCTTGCTGGTTTAATTAATTTACCATTTGTTGGTGTATTACTTGGACTTGTTGGTGGCTTATTAGATTTATATGTTACTGCTGGTATTGTTATTGCTATATTAGTACAATGTAAAGTAATTAAATAATTGAAAACAACAACTTTTTAGTTGTTGTTTTTTCTTTTTAAAACAACACTTTTTGTCTTTTGTGATGTTGTGTTTAACTATATTTTAATATATAATATAAATGTATAAATTAATAAGAGGGAAAAGTAATGAATATTATTAAGAAAATATTATATCCACATATTGCAGTAATTTTAGTGCTATTTCCTATCTCGATGGTATTGATGATATGTTCATTATTATACTTAGGTAGTACTGAAATTATTAGTATTATTTCATATGTCTTTGCTTTTTATTCTTTAACACTTGTTTGTTTAAGAATACCAAATATGATAAATTGGTTTAAGAAAGTAAAAGCAGATAATAAATATTTAAGACGACTTACAACTGATACACATTTTAGAATTAATATTACATTATATAGTTCTTTAATATGGAATATAGCTTATGCGCTATTTCAATTATGTTTAGGTTTTTATCATATGTCATTTTGGTTTTATTCAATGGCTACATATTATATAATGCTTGCGGTAATGAGATTTTATCTTGTTAGACATACAACAAAACATAAAGCTGGAGAATTATTTGAATTAGAACTTAAAAGATATAATATATGTGGTTGGTTGTTATTATTTATGAATATAGCTGTTTCTGTAATAATTTTTTACATTACTTATTTTGGAAAAACATTTTATCATCATGAAGTAACAACAATTACACTTGCTGCTTATACATTTTTTACTTTTAGTTTTTCAATTATTAATTTTATTAAATATCGTAAATATAATAGTCCAGTATATTTAGCAACAAAAGCAATATCACTTGTTGCAGCATGTGTTTCAATGGTTACACTTACAACAACTATGCTTACTACTTTTGGTGGTGAAGATATAATCGAATTTAAAAAAATAATCTTAACTTCTGTTGGAAGTGTTGTTGCGATATTTATAATTACGATATCTTTATTTATTATTATAAAGACAAAAACACATTTGAAGATATTAAAATAATAAATGTTTCTTTTTTAATAATAGGAATAATTAAGCTTATAATGTTCTATTATTATAAGAGACATTTTTTTATTATTTGTCATTTTTATAGATAAAAATTAATTTTTATTTTGAAAAAAATAATTAAATATGATAAAATAATAAATGAAGTTTTTAGAAAAATAATGAAAAATTGTTTAAAAAAGCGAGGTATCATATTATGAGAATGTTTTTAACAGAAGGAGAATTAAGTTGGGATTTTTCAATGGCTAATTATACTGCTGTTTGGTCTTTCTTAGTTCAACTGGGTTTATTATTAATCTTTTTAATGTTAGGGAATACTTTACGTCGTAAGATTCCGCTATTTAAGAATTTATTAGTTCCATCAGCATTATTAGGTGGTGCATTACTTTTAATAGTTAATATAATTCTTAAACAATTTGGTGAAGGTAATGGTTTAGTTGATAATCGTTTAATGCAAGTAATAACTTATCACTGCTTAGCAATAGGATTTGCAGCAATGTCATTAAAGACTGAAAAAGCTACTCATAAAACTAATAAAACTCAAGTGTTAGAATTTGGTGCACTTCAAGGTGGTACATATATGTTACAGGCTTTTGTTGGTCTTGCTATAACAATTGGCCTATTTTTAATAACAAAATATGGTGATAATGTAATTTCTTATGTTTGTGGTTTAATTTTACCTTTAGGATTTGGTCAAGGACCTGGTAATGCATTGAGTTGGGATATAAACTATACTAATAATCCAGCTACATATTTTGCTGGTAATGGTAGCTTTGGATTATCGCTTGCATCAATTGGATTTGTTGTTGCATCAGTATTTGGTGTTTTATATATCAATATTCATAAAAAACGCAGTGGCTTAAAAGTTAGAAATAATATTCTAAATAATGAAATCAATAATGGTGAAGATCTTTCTAGTGTTGAACTTCCAGATAATGAGTCTGTTGATAAGTTCACAATTCAAGCTGGATTTGTCGCAATAGCTTATGCGTTGTCATTTGGCTTTATGTATTTACTTGGTATCATTTCTGATTTTACTAATAGTATTGCATGGGGATTTAACTTCCTATGGGCATCACTATTTGCTATGTTAATTAAGTTTGTTGTTAAACGTTTGCGTAAACATAAATTTATGAATCGTGCATATATTAATAACTATCAAATGGATCGTATCTCTGGTTTTGCTTTTGATATTATGATTGTTGCAGGTGTTTCTGCAATTGAAATTAATGATATTAAAAATTATATTTTACCGATAAT
This sequence comes from Bacilli bacterium, assembly GCA_045533785.1. GTDB lineage: Bacteria > Bacillota_I > Bacilli_A > ML615J-28 > CAG-313 > UBA1737. Next base: position 9,188 of record JAZSIL010000030.1, on the reverse strand, counting down.
TATATTAAGTGTTGTTGGAACTATTATTACATATGTATATATCCATAAAGTATCTAGAGAATGCTTTAAAGGATTCGAACATGAATTTTTCTTAATGAGCTTTGGTACTCTTACTGGTACAGCTTCTAATGGGATGATTCTTACAAAAGAAATTGATCCAGGGCTTAAGACTCCAACTTCAAGTCTTTATATTCTATCTAACTTTCCTGCAATGGTAATGATTGCGCCACTTTTATTCCTACTTGGATTTGCTGGTAAATCATTAACTAACGCAATAATTGCTTGTGCAATTTTCTTCGTGTTATGGTTAGTATATACAATTTTCTTATTTAGAAGAAGAATCTTTAAAAAACATTATAAAGATAAACCTGTTGAAGTATGGACTGAAGATGTAGAATAATATAATTTTTAAATAAAAGAATCACAACTTGCATATAATGTAGTGGTAATTTTTTTTATGAAGTATTATTTAGTTGGAATTAAGGGCTAGGGACTTCACGAATGTCTAGCATCATTTGATAATTATTTGTTTATATCGGGCAAAAAAAGACTACACATAAGTGTAGTCAAATTATAAGTCTAAACTATTAGGATTTAATAAGAAATCAAGAATATTTATAATTAGATATCCTTTATCGTTGCGCCATGGTTTACCTAAATCTTGGGTAACAATGATTTTTTTGAATGAATCATCAATTTTATCTAAGGAAGAAGTTTCTTGAATCATTTTTGTTTCATCAGGTATTGAGAACGCTGATTGGATATAATAACGGTTGCTTCCCTTGTTACAGATAAAATCAACTTCTAATTGTACTAATTGTTGTTTACCATTTTTGTTTCTTGTCATATGTTCAATTATACCAACATCAATATTATACCCACGAATTAATAGTTCGTTATAAATGATGTTTTCCATTATATGAGTTTGTTCTTGTTGTCTATAATTTAGTCTACAATTACGTATTCCGATATCAGTGAAATAAAATTTAAATGGTGAATTAATATATTTTTTGCCTTTTATATCGTATCTTTGAACTTTGCTGATCATAAAAGCATCCGTCAAATAACCAATATATGTTGATATAGTTTTATCAGAAGTTTTAATATTATTTGAAGTAAAGGTATTAGCAAGTTTTGTGGGGTTTGTTAGAGAACCAATAGAAGAAGCTAGAATATCAACTAATGTGCCAATTACGACATCACCTTTAAGATGGTTTCTTTCAATAACATCTTGAATATAAGTTTTAGTTAATAAATCTTTCAAATATTTTATTTTTTCATCATCAGTTTTCTTAGTTAGTAACAGTGGTAATCCACCATATCTACTATACTCATTCCAAGCTTCATATTTATCAACGAATTGATTTGATGAATAAAACTCTGCAAAAGAAAGTGGGAATACTCGAACTTCATCCCCACGACCTCTGAATTCAGTCATAATATCTGAAGATAAAAATTTTGAGTTAGAACCTGTAACATAAATGTCGACGTTATCTAAACGAAGTAATCCGTTAAGTATTCCATATATACGAATAGGTTCTTTACCTTTTAGTTCCTTATCCGATATTGCAAATTGGATTTCATCTAATAAAATATAAAATGTTTCAGTTTTATTTGTAATTTTAGAATATAGAAATTCAGATAATTTATCAGGGTTACGATATTCACGATTTAAATCATCATCTAATGCAAGTGTTATTATATTCTCTTCTTTAACACCACATTCAAGAAGATGATTATGAAAAATTTTAAAAAGTAGATAACTTTTACCAGAGCGTCTAAGCCCCGTTATAGTCTTAATTAATCCATTTTCTTTTCTGCTTATTAGTTGATTTAAATATAAATCGCGTTGAATTAGTTTCATGCAAAATTCTCCTTATTTCGACAATTCATAATTTGTTAACTTTTTCCGGAATACATTAAAAAATAATATTAATGTTATAGATAAAAATAGTTTACTAAATGTTAATGAATATTAATTACATGAAAACTAAATATACAATTATAAAATAATTTTTATATTGCCACTTGCATATAATGTAGTGGTGATTTTTTTTATGAAGTATTATTTAGTTGGAATTAAGGGAACAGGGATGAGTAGTCTTGCAGTATATTTAAAACAAGCAGGACATTATGTAATTGGTAGTGATAATAGTAATTATTATTTTACTGTTGATGAATTAATTAAAAATGATATTGAAATTAAAGAGTATGATAAGAATAATATTACAAATGATTATATATATATAATAGGTTTATCTATAAAGAAAGATAATGTTGAATTTAATGAGATTTTGGAGCGTGATTTAGAATACTATTATTATAATGATTTTATAGCTGAGTTCATCGATAAAAAAATGATTGCAATAAGTGGAACTCATGGTAAGACTACAACTTCTTATATTGTAAGTGAGTTATCTAAAATATCTTATATTATTGGTTGTGGAATAGGGCACTTTAATGAAAGTGAGTATTTTGTGTTAGAAGCATGCGAGTATAAGAATCATTATCATAGTTATAATCCTGAGTTATTATTAATTTTAAATATGGATTTAGATCACCCTGATTTCTTTAAGAATAAACAAGATGTTATATTAAGTTATCAAGGGATGTGTGATAGATCAAAAATAGTACTTGTAAATGGTGATAATTCTCTTAGTAAATATTTGTTTCACTTAAACATGTATACATTTGGTTTTAAAAATGATGTTGATTATCAAATAAAATTAATAAGTGAGTCTAAAAATGGATATGAGCTACTATTAAAAGGAAATGGTCTTTGTAGGTTTTTAAAATGTAATTTAGTAGGATTACATAACTTATATAATTATGTTGGTGCATATTTATCTTGTGTTCTTTGTGGATTAAAAATCTATCAGAATGAAAGTATTGTATTACCTAAAAGAAGAATGAGTACACATATATATGGAAATAGTGTTTTGATAGATGATTATGCTCATCATCCGACAGAAATTAATGCGTTATTAGAAAGTCTTAAGATTAAATATGAGGGGTATAAAATAAATTGTATTTTCCAAAGTCATACATATTCTAGAACACTTAAATATAAAAGAGCTTTTAAAAAAGTATTAAAAAAATTTGATAATGTTTATTTATTAGATGTCTTTTCATCTGCGAGGGAAAAAGAGGGTGATTTAATGCAGAAAAAGGTTGATAGGTATTTTAGAAAGTTTAAAAAATATGATGATAATGTCTTAGAAATGATAAACGAATCTAAAAATGAAGTGTGGATTTTCTTAGGTGCAGGTACTTGTAATGAGTTATTAGAGAAGTTTAAAAAAGAACATTTTTATCCAATGAAAATGTAATGAAAATTTTCATAAAATGGACTATATTACTTGATAAACATTCTTCTTTGTGCTATAATTTATATAACTATAGCATTTATCAACTATAGAATATTTAAGAAAGCGAGGAATGTTTATGAAGCCTGATCGTCGTGCAAGCCAAGCTACTATTATGGAAGTTGCGATTGCTGCTGGAGTAAGTTTAGCTACAGTTTCTAGAGCAACTAATCATCCGGAAAAAGTTAAACCAGAAACACGTGAAAAGATTTTACGCATCATTAAAGAAAAAGGATATAAACCTAATCTTAATGCAAAAAGCCTTGCGAGTAGTAAATCGACAACTGTTGCGGTTGTTGTTCCTGAACTTACACGTAGTTCAATTGCTGGTTTAGTTGATGGTATTGCTGATTGTGCAAATCGTCGTGGTTATTTTGTTAGATTGTTTGTTAATAATAAATTAAAAGATGGCGATGTAGAAAGTTTACAAGACTTTTGGTCTACACTTATGGCATCTGTTGTTGATGGCGTTTTATATATTAATGATGAAATGACTGAAGAAAGTATTGAACTCATTAAAAACTCTAGTATTCCAGTTGTCTTAACTAATATTGTATGTGGTGATCCAGAAATTCCATATGTATCAATTGACTATTATAAAGCTGCATATGAAATGACTAAAGAAATGATAAAACGTGGAAATAAGAAAATTTGGATGATTAATACAGTTAGAAAATATGTTGTTAATGATTTAAAAGTTGCAGGTTATACTAAAGCAATGGAAGAAGCCGGTCTTACTCCACTTGTTAAAAATGTTCCTGGTAAAACAGAACTTAATGAACCTATATATAAAGAATTATTAGAAAATGATAAACCTGAGGTTGCGATTGTTGTTCGTGATTCAATGGCAGTATCGTTTATAAATGTTGCGAGACTTCTTCATATTCACATTCCTGATGAAATTGAAGTTATTGGTTTCCAAAATACAAAATATGCGGAACTTTCTCGTCCAAAACTTTCATGTATTGAAACACCTATTTATGACTTAGGTGAAAAAGCGATGGACCTTCTTACTAATCTAATGGATATATATGAAACAGATGAAGATGAAGAGGAAATTGAAGAAGATATTGACGCAAATATCTATGTTGATTATAACGTTGTTTGGAGAGAATCAACAAAAAATAATTAGTAGTTGTCTTAATGGTAAATAAGAGAATATCCGGTTGGTGAAAGGGTATCAAGTTAAGTTAATGAATTATATCAGTATGTAATTAATATATATTAATTGCTTTATAAAAATTAGAGTGCAGGATATCCTGAATAAAGGTGGTACCGCGGAAAAGATTTTTTCGTCCTTTGAGAAGCTTTAGCTTTTTTAAAGGGCGTTTTTTATTTAATTAGTTAATAATATAAGAAAGAGGTATAAAAAATGAATTTATTTGAAGAATTACAGTGGAGAGGATTAGTACATAGCGTAACAGATGAATCAGTTATTGAAAAATTAAATAATGGTAAAGTTACATTCTACCTAGGTACTGACCCAACTGGGGATAGTTTACATGTAGGACACTTACTTGTATTTATCCTTGCAAAAAGATTAGAAAAACATGGACATCATCCAATTCTATTAATTGGTGGTGCAACAGGATTTATTGGTGATCCAAAACCAACTGCAGAAAGAAAGATGCTTACTAAAGAACAAATCGATCATAATGCAGAATGTTTATATAACCAAGTTAAGAGCTTATTTAACTGTGAAATGGTTAACAACTATGATTGGATTTCTAAACTTGATTTAATTAGTTTCTTGAGAAAATATGGTAAATTATTTAATGTTAACTATATGATTAATAAAGATACAGTTAAATCAAGACTTGATAGTGGTATATCATATACTGAATTCTCATACCAAATTTTACAAGCATTAGACTTTGAACATTTATGGGAAGATAAAGGTTGTCATATGCAAATAGGTGGTCAAGATCAATGGGGTAATATCACAAGTGGATTAGAACTTATTAGAAAACTTCATGGCTTTGAAGCTTGGGCTGGTGGATTTACTGCACCGCTATTTACTAAGAGTGATGGAACTAAATTTGGTAAATCAGAAAGTGGTGCTGTATGGCTTGATCCTACTAAAACTACTCCTTATGCATTCTACCAATTCTGGTTAAATACACCTGATGCAGATGTTATTAAAGAATTAAAACAATTCACATTCTTAGGTAAAGAAGAAATTGAAGCACTTGAAAAGTCATTTAATGAAGCGCCTCATTTAAGAGAAGCACAAAAAGCTCTTGCAAAAGAAATGACAGTTATGATTCATGGTGAGGCTGCTTATGAACAAGCTATTAGACTTAGTGCTGCATTATTTAGCGGTAAAGTTGCTGAACTTACAAAAGAAGAAATTGCAATGGGATTTGAAGGAATTCCTCAAGTTGAAGTAAGTGAAAGTATTGGTTTAATCGATGCTTTAGTATTAGTTAAAGCAGCATCATCTAAACGTGAAGCACGTGATTTCATCAACGGTGGTGGTGTTTCTATTAATGGAACTCAAGTTAAAGATATGAATTTTGTTATTACAAATGAGTGTACTATTGGTGAAGAATACACAATTATTAGAAGAGGAAAGAAAAACTACTACGTTATTAAACACGTAAAATAATTATTATGAAAGCAATAAACGAAATAGAACAAATACTATTAGATGCGGTAAATGATGGTGCGTTTCCTGGTGCAAATTATGCAGTAGTTACTAAAAATAAAGTATGGATGGGAAGTGTAGGAAATAAGGAATTATATCCAAGTATTATTCCTAATAGTATTGATACAATTTATGATATGGCATCACTTACAAAAGTTGTATGTACAACTACTTGTTTGATGCAACTTGTAGAAAAAGGATTATTAAGAATCTTTGATCCAGTATCTAGATATTTTGATAAGTTTAAGTTTACTAATATTACTGTGTGGAATTTAATGACACATACATCTGGACTTCCAGAAGGAATTGCAGGTCCTAAAGATGAACTAAGCGAAGCTGATGTTTGGGATAAAATATTTGCAATCGAAGAGTTGTTATTTAAACCTGGTACAAAGATTGTATACTCTGATATTAATTATATCTTACTTGGGAAAATTGTAGAAATTTTATCAGGTATACCGATTAATGAATATGCTAAAAAGAATGTCTTTGAACCTCTTGAAATGAATGATTCAGGATATTTACCAGTTGATAAAGAACGGTGCGCTGCGACTGAATATCGTGATGACGCGACAATGACTGGTTATGTTAAGGGGGAAGTTCATGATGAAACTGCTTATGCGATGAATAAAGTTGCAGGTCATGCGGGACTTTTCTCTACTGTTAAAGATTGTAGCAATTTTATTAAGATGATTTTAAATGATGGAATGTTTAATGATAAGAAAATTTTATCAAAAATTACGATTGATGAATTATTTAAGGTTCAAGTTAAAGAGTATAATGGTGTAGAAGTTTTGCCTAAAGCAAGAAATCTTGGTTGGCAAACAAAAGATCCTGCATCTAGTGCAGGAGAACTAATTAGTGAAAATACAATTTTACATACAGGTTTTACTGGTACAAATATGTTTATTGATCGTGATAATGAAATTGGATTTGTATTACTTACTAATCGTGTACATCCAACAAGAAATAATTTAAAACACTTACATGTTCGTGCATGTATTGCTAATTACATTATGTCGCATTTAGAGGAATTTAAAAATGATTAATTATATAAAATTAAATGATGAATTATTATATAAAGTGTATGAATGTTATAACAATAATGTAGGTGACTTTTATAAGAAATTATCGTATGAAGAGTTTTCTTTAAATTTGTATAAACATATTGAATTTGATTATAATGGTGTATTTGTTGCAGAAGAAGATGGAAATGTAATTGGATTTATTTCATCTTTTGTAAGAGGTGTAGAAAAAAGTGATGAATCTAAACCTGGGTATGTTTCAACATTTATAGTTGATAAAAAATATCGTCATCAAGGTGTTGGAAAAAAACTACTTAGTCTTGCTGAAGAATATATAAAGTGTTTAGGAAAAAACAAAATTTGTTTTGGTTATGTTTGTACACTTAATTGGCCTTGGTATATTCCTAATACATCTTCACATGATCATAATGGAGCACCTGGTGCTTGTGTAAATAGTGATTTATATTTCTTTTTACTAAATAATGGTTATAATATTATTGATGAAGAAGATGCTTTTCATTTAGAATTATCTAAATTTAAGATACCTGCAAGAGTCTTAAATGATTTAGAGAAATGTGCTAAAGAGGATATTTATATTACTTTATATGATAAAAATAAACATTTTGGATTAGATGAATTTTATAAAGATATTGATTCTGAAGCATTTGAAAGAGTTATTAGATATAATCTAAGTTTAGATAATCCGATGCCTTTTGCGGTGATTGTAAAAAATAATCAAATAATGGGATGGACTGGTGCATTCTATACAGAAAAGTCAGGTCGCGCTCATTTTGATGGCATTGTAATTTCTCCAAAGGTCAGAGGTAAAGGACTTGGACGAGCATTATTTGCTACTCTTGCTGAATATTCAAGAACACATGGATCAGAGTTTATGACGTTTTTTACAGGACGAAATAACTTTGCTAGATATATATATTTAAGCCTTGGATTTAAAATAATTCAAAGCTTTGCGGTTATGGAAAAGGAGATTTAATTATGGCAAAAACAATTCTTGCTATTGGTGGACATATCGGTGATGCATGTCTTACTGCAGGTGGTGTAATGGCAGCAAATGCTGTTGATGGTGGTAAAAATTATACACTTGCACTTACTGCAGGTGAACGTGGTAATCCACCACATATGACAAAAGAAGAGTACCGAGTTCAAAAAATTAAAGAAGCTGAAAACTTTATGCATCTTATGAATGGTGAAGCTTTTGTCTTAGAATATGAAGATGGAGAACTTCCGAATAACGAAGAAGTTAGGATGCAAGTTGCGGAAATTATCGTTAAACTAAAACCAGATATAATTATTACGCATTGGCGTAGCCAAATGCATAAAGATCATAATAATACACATTATATTGTTCAAGATGCTCGCTTTATGGCAAGTGTGGTTGGAACTAAATATGGACGTCATTATGCATCTCTTTACTTTGCTGAAAACTGGGAAGATGATCATGACTTTGATCCATATGTTTATGTTGATATTACTAAAGGTTTTGATCTTTGGTGTAAAGCTCTTCATGAACATTGGTTTGTTATGAATAGTAAAGACTTTGCTTATTATGATTACTATACATCGCTTGCTAGATGCCGTGGTGCGCTTTGCAAAAAGCAATATGCTGAATGTTTTAATGTTTTTGAATATCAAAAAAAGATAGTTAAAGATGAATTATAAACTTTGAAAGACTAAATTTTATTTAGTCTCAGACTGTTGACAAACCTTATGGCTTGTCAACTTTTTTTATATTTGAAAATAATCGCCAAAAGTGGTATAATATATAATATAAAGAGAGGGTCAACTTATGTATAACGAAAAGAATTCTAATTTTATTAAATACGATAGAAACAAAGCCGAAATAGCTTGCTTAGATGAACTTGTTCCACAAGATCATTTAGTACGTAAAATCGATAAAACTATTGATTTTTCGTTTATTCATGATTTAACACGTGACCTATATTGTCAAGATAATGGTAGACCTTGTGTTGATCCTGTTATTCTTTTTAAATTAATATTTATAAATTATATTTTTGGTATTAATTCTTTACGTAAAACGTGTGAAGAAACTAAAGTTAATTTAGCTTATAGATGGTTTTTAGGTTTAGGCTTATCCGATAAAATCCCAAACCACTCTACAATATCTCAAAA
>JAZSIL010000223.1:0-4292 GCA_045533785.1 Bacilli bacterium | reverse complement strand
ATTTTCACCGTGTTTACCAGGAAGTTTTCCAGCTTTAACGAATGTATTATAGAATTGTTTTTCGTTCATTCCATAAACATTACGAACTTTTTGTTTTTCTTGTAATTGTAAACCATATTCAGATAGTTTAACTCTTCTTTGACCATGTTGGCCTGGAGCATAAGCTCTTTTTTGTAATTCTTTGCCGTTTTCTAAGATTGAGAATTTTAATCTTCTAGCAACCTTCCAGCTTGGACCTGTATAACGTGCCATTTTGTTTTTTCTCCTTTATATATTATTTTTTATTTGTGAGATAAAAACTTCAAATAAAACCATAGGATAGACAATCTTATTGTTTTCGCCTAAGCAGCGGGACTACTAACATCCGAATTAATTCGTGATTATCTAAAATCTACAATCAAGTTGAATGCTGCTTTTATCTGCACCTATATTATTATACTCTTTTTTTAGTAAAAAGTCAAACGATACGACTTATTCTAAATCATACGTAACACTAATTTCTTCTGATCTACCAAATACTTTATCTTCAGTTACATATACATAAAATGTGTATGTTTTCCCTTTTGTTAAAGTAAAAGTATATTCGCATTTATCACTGTAATATGTAGATGAAGTTTCATTATCAACTTTATAATATATTGAATATTTATTAGCATATGATAGCCCCTGCCAGCTAATAGTCACTTTATTATCCTCAACTTTAGAAACAACTAATGAACTTGGTTTTTCATAATATACTTTTCTCGACAAATATTTACTTACACATACCCATCCAATAGTTATGATTATTAATATTACTAAAATAATAGCACCCTTTATCATTTCCGGATCTTTATATTGTTTTGATAAAAGCTTAACTCTTTCTTCAATGAATTCAGATTCATTTTTTATAACAACACTACACAAAGCACCCTCATCACTATATTTTTTTAATATATATAAGGTATCTCTTATTTTAACCTCTGTATCTTCATTTTTAACCGCAAAGCCTCTTGCTTTTTTTATATATATTGTAGCAAGACGAAGATATGAATCTCCTAAACTATTAAGTAATTGATTATTTTCTTTTTTTAATTCTTGATATCTGTTCATACTCTTTCCTATTCTAATTCATCTAAGTATATTATACCACATAATAACCTTACATTACAAAAAAAAGATATTCTAATCTAAAATTAGAATATCTATTTTAATTCAAATTAAATAATTAATTATTTTACAGCAGCCTTAACTAATACTTTAAAATCAGCAGCAACTAAACTTGCACCACCAATTAAAGCACCGTCAATATTAGGTTGTGCCATAAGTTCATCAATATTAGATGTTTTTACACTTCCACCATATTGGATACGAATAGCTTCAGATACTTCTTCAGAATATAATTCTTTAATAACATTACGAATAAATCCACAAGTTTCATCAGCAATTTCTGGAGTAGCAGTTTTACCAGTTCCAATAGCCCAAATTGGTTCATAAGCAATTACTAAAGTTTTAGCTTGATCAACAGTTAAACCTGCTAAATCTGCAACGATTTGACCTTTAATAAGATCTTTCCAACTTCCATCTTCTCTTTGTTCTAAGTATTCACCAACACAAAGAATTGGAACTAAATTATGAGCAAATGCTGCATGTAGTTTTTTATTACAAGATTCATCAGTTTCATTAAACATAGCTCTTCTTTCAGAGTGACCAATAATAACATATGATACACCTAAAGATTCAAGCATAACAGGAGCAACTTCACCAGTGAAAGCACCACTTTCTTCAAAATGCATGTTTTGAGCACCGATTCTTAAATTTTCTCCTTGACGTTTAACTAAATCACGTAGTACTGTAAATGGAGCACAAACAACACTATCAACTAAATCTTTTGAAGGTAAATCATTATTTACTTGATAGATAAATTCTAATGCTTCATCACGAGTTTTAAACATCTTCCAGTTTCCAGCAATAATAGGTTTTCTCATTTTATTACCTCTTATTTATCATCTAAACAAGCAACACCTGGAAGTGTTTTACCTTCTAAGTATTCTAAACTTGCTCCACCACCTGTAGAGATGTGTGAGAATTTAGCTTCGTAACCCATTGAAATTGCAGCAGCAGCAGAGTCACCACCACCAATAATTGTAGTAGCACCTTCTAAGTTAGCTAAAGTTTCGCAAATTGCTTTTGTACCAACAGCAAATTTTTCAACTTCGAATACACCAGCAGGGCCATTCCAAACAACAGTCTTAGCACCTTTTAATTGTTCAGCATAGAATGCAATTGTTTCAGGACCACAGTCAAGACCTTGCCAATCAGCAGGAATTTCAGTAGCTTTAACAACTTTTGTATCGCAAGCAGCAATAGCACCAAAGAAGTCTTCAGCACATGCTTCATCACTTGGGTTAGCAGCAACTACGTCAACTGGTAAAACAATCTTACCATTAGCTTTTTCAAGTAATCCTTTAGCATAATCAACAAAATCAGCTTCACATTTAGATTTACCAACTTCATAACCTAAAGCTTTAAAGAATGTATAAGCCATAGCACCACAAATCATAACTTTATCAGCTTTGTTAAGTAAGTTTTCAATAACTGAAATTTTATCAGAAACTTTTGCACCACCAAGAATTGCAACAAATGGATGAACTGGATTATCAACAGCACCACCAATAAAGTTGATTTCTTTTTCTAATAAGAATCCACTTACACTTTCGCCTTTAACGTTAGCAGCAATACCAGTATTTGAAGCAGCATCACGGTGAGCAGTACCAAATGCATCATTTACAAATACATCACCAAGACTTGCCCAATAAGCACCAAGTTCTGGATCGTTTTTAGATTCTTTTTTACCATCTAAATCTTCATAACGAGTATTTTGGAACATTACTACTTCACCAGGATTCATATTGTTAATAGCTTCTTCTAATTCAGCGCCACGAGTAGCATTTACAAACTTAACAGGTTTACCAAGTAATTCAGCAAGTTTAACTGCAACTGGAGCAAGGTCATTTTTTGCTAAATCTTTTTCTTCTTTAACACGTCCTAAGTGAGAGAAAAGAATAACTTTAGCGCCTTGTTCTAATGCATAATTAATTGTAGGTAAAGCTTGAACAATACGATTTGTATCAGTAATAACGCCATTTTTCATTGGAACGTTAAAGTCAACACGCATTAATACTTTTTTACCAGTTAATACGATATCTCTAATATTTTTCTTAGCCATAATATTTTTCCTCTTTCATTTTTTTAATTTGATTATCCTTAATTTTCAAGCATCTCTTTAAATATCGTTTCATTCTTTCATACGATATTTCTAATAATATCGTCTTTTCGTTAATAAAGGTAATGACCACATGATCATTAACCTTATTAATTTTTGATATATTACATATATTTATATAAATTTGTTTCCAACTTTTAATACTATATATTGGTTGAAGGATTAACCCTGCATTTATATATATAGGAACAAATTTTGATATTTTATATACTTGTTTAATTGCTTCAATTCTCCCATCAAGTGTTGTTAAGAATTTTAAGCATGTTTTATTAATTATTTTATTTATTGTTTCGTTTACTATCAATTCATTTCGAATTTTAACAATATTTGTAGAATCACTATCATTAGTTAAATATAGTACTTCTACATCTAACATCTAATTAATCTCTCTTAATTCTAACTTGAGTTTCAGGATCAAAGAAATGACATTTGTTCATATTTAAAGCAAGTCTAATTGTATCACCCATATGAACGTCAACTCTTGCAGGAACTTTAGCAGTTAAGTTTTGACCAGCACGGTCAGTACCAGGAAGTTTAACAGTGATTTGTGATTCAGCACCTAGTAATTCTGATACGTCAACTTTTAATTCAACTTGTGAATCAGGAAGTTTTTCAATTACTTCTGGTTTATCAACAATATCTTCAGGACGGATACCTAATAAGATATTCTTTTCTAAGTAATTTAATTCTTTTAATAATTCAACTTTTTCTTCAGGAACGCGTAAACGAACAACACCATAACGTTGGTTACCACATTCGAAGAAACCATCTTTACCAACTGTACCTTCAACGAAGTTCATTGGAGGAGTACCGATGAATCCACCTACGAATACATTGTTAGGGAAATCATAGATGTCTTTTGGAGCACCGATTTGTTGAATCCCACCATCTTTCATAACAACGATTCTTGATGCCATTGTCATGGCTTCAATTTGGTCATGGGTAACGTAAATAGTTGTAGTACCTAAACTTTCATGTAATTTAATTAATTCTGATCTCATTTGTACACGTAATTTAGCATCTAGGT
>JAZSIL010000178.1:0-7592 GCA_045533785.1 Bacilli bacterium | reverse complement strand
AAAATTAGATATAGTATTAATTGTGATTCTTTAAAAGTATTAAATGTAAATACATCGCTTGATAATGTAAAAAATTCTTATTTAGAGTATTATGAAAAATTGAAACCGACTAACTATTTAAAAGGTATTATCATTATAAGCATTTCAATATTTTTAGTATCAGGATTAATTTTCTTAGGATATTTAATGGTAAAAAAACATCAAACAAAGTCATTCTAAAAGCTTTAAATTAATTTATTCTATTATCATTTGAAATAAATTTTCAAATATTGTATAATAAGAATGGATAATTATGTAAGGAGAGTGCTCATGGAATTTGTTCCTTTATATGTTCGTAGTGAATATTCGATGTTGCAAAGTACATGTAGCATTGATACTTTAGTAAACAAAGCCAAAGAATATGGATATAAAAGCCTTGCGGTAACCGACGAAGGTGTAATGCATGGTACAATTAAATTTTATAATGCATGTAAAAAAGCAGGAATTAAACCTATTATTGGATTAAAAGTTCCATATAGTTTAAATGGTGTTGTTAGTAATGTTTTATTATACGCAATGGATATTACTGGTTATCGTAATTTAATGCGTATATCTAGTCGTTATAAAACACTTAATCAACCAATTGATATTGAAGATTTAAGAAAATGTGCTTTAGGTGTTCTTGCGGTTACACCAGGGTTAGAAAGTATTATTTATAATTACTTGAGAAGTAAAAATATTGATAAAGTTAAAGAACATTTATCAATATTAGAATCAGTATTTATGAATGTATTTGTTGGGATAAGTTTGACAACTGTAAATGATCGTAATAACTTCGACAATTATTATCAAATTTTAAATACAAATGGTGTTAAAATGGTTGCGATACAACCTGTTTATTATTTAACTCTTAACGATATAGATGCTTATACTGTTTTAAAGTCAATTGGTAATAATGCCAATTTAGCAAGTATTACTGAATCAGAATCAAATAGTTATTTGCATCAACCTTATGAAATAGAATTTTTATTTGGTAAATACAATTCTTTAATTGAAAACTCAAAAATTATAAGTGATAAATGTAATGTTGAAATTGAATTTGGGAAATTCCAATTACCTAAATTTAGTGATGAAATTGATGCAGATAAATATTTATATGAACTTAGTATTGCTGGCCTTAAAAAAAGATTAAAATCAATCAATAACGCAAATCAATCTATATATATTGAAAGACTAAAAAAAGAATATAATACAATTATAAAAATGGGATTTGCAGATTACTTTTTGATTGTTTGGGATTATGTTAAATTTGCAAAGAAAAATAATATATATGTTGGTCCAGGTAGAGGTTCAGCTGGTGCTAGTTTAATTGCATATTGTCTTGGCATAACTGATGTTGATCCAATTAAGTATAATCTGTTGTTTGAACGTTTCTTAAATGAAGAACGTGTAACAATGCCAGATATCGATATTGACTTTCCGGATGATGAAAGAGATAAAGTAATTGAATATGTTGGTAAACGCTATGGAGCATCACGTGTTGCTCATATTGGAACCTTTGGTACTTTCCAAGTAAAACTTGCGATAAATGATGCTGCAAGAGTTTATAAAACAAAAGAAACTCATTTAAAACAAGTATTAAAAATTATTAATCAAGAACTTGAAAATTATAAAACTCATCAACCTTCATTAAAAGATTTAATTGACCAATCTGATTTATTAAAACAATTAATGGATGAATATGAAGAAATAAATAAATTATTGAGTGTTGCATGTAAAATACAAGGATTACCAAGAAACGTATCTACACATGCAGCTGGAATTATTATTACAAAATATCCACTTGTAAATTATACAGCGTTAGACAATGGACTTGATGGTATATATCAAACACAATTTGAAGCAAGTGATCTTGAATCTTTAGGTCTATTAAAAATGGACTTTTTAGGTTTAAAGAATTTAACTAACATTAGTAAAACAATTGAACTTATTAAATTAGATAATCCAAACTTTGTACTTCCAAAAGAAGAAAATGATGAAATGGTTTATAAAATGCTTGCTAGTGGTGATGTAGTTGGTGTGTTCCAATTAGAATCTGCTGGAATGAGTAAAGTAATTCAGGAGTTAAAAACATCAAGTTTAGAAGATATCATTAGTGCACTTGCCCTTTATAGACCTGGTCCAATGGAAATTATTCCAACGTTTATTAAAAGAAAGTTTGGTAAAGAAACTGTTACATATCCTCATGAAGATTTACGTGCTATTTTAAAAGAAACTTATGGCACAATTGTTTACCAAGAACAAATTATGCAAATAGCTGTAAAATTTGCTGGTTATACTTTAGGAAGAGCAGATATTCTAAGACGTGCAGTGTCTAAGAAAAAGAAAGATGTCCTAGAAAAAGAACGAATTTCATTTGTTGATTCAAGTATTAAAAATGGGTATCAAAGAAGTGTTGCAGAAGTTATATATGATTATATAGTAAAATTTGCTGATTATGGGTTTAATAAGGCACACAGTGTTGCGTATGCAAAACTGTCATATCAAACTGCTTATTTAAAATGTCATTACCCAACATATTATATGTCAACTTTAATGACAACATTTATTGGTAGTAATAGTGATATTGTTAGTTACTATAAAGAAGCATTAAGAAAAAATATTGGAGTGCTTGGACCTGATATTAATGAATCACTCAATTATTTTGCATCTATAAATAATAAAATTTTATTCCCTTTAACAATCATTAAAGGTTTAGGTGAAGTTAAAGTTAAAGAAGTTATGGAAGAGCGAGTTAAGGGTAAATTTACTTCGTTTAAAGATTTCCTAATTAGAACAAAAGATATTATTCCATTTAGCTTAGTTCATAATATTATTTATAGTGGAGCACTTGATAGTTTTAACCTAACTAAAAAAGCAATGATTGAAACTGCAGAACTACATATCAATTTGCTTGATTATGAAGGTATTCCAGGAATGAAAGGCGTAACTTATACAGATGAGGAATATCCATATGGGATTTTACTTGAAAAAGAAAAAGAAGTTTTAGGACTTAATATTAAGTATAATTTCTTTAAACAATATGCAAATATTTATAATACAAAAAGACTTAGTTTTATTAAAGATGCTAAAGAAAACATGCAAATTAAAACACTTGGTATTTTAACAAAAATAAGAGAAATTACAACTAAGAATAACGAACTTATGGCTTTTGCATCTTTAGAAGATAATATGAATGAAATAGAATTAACAATTTTCCCAAGAGTTTATAATAGATTACAAAATTTAACAATTGGAACAATCGTTATTGTTACAGGACTTGTTACAATGCGTAATAAACTACAAATAGTAGTTGATGATATTCAAATAATTTAAAGAAGGAGTAAATTATGAAAGTATTATGTTTTGATATAGGTGGAACAAATATTAAATATGGTGTTATCCAAGATGGTAATATTATAGAAAAAAGTATGTTCCCAACAAATTATAAAAGAGGTCATAAAGATGTAACTGACCGTTTAATTGCTACTGCAAAGAAAGTTCAAAAGAAACATCCTGATATTGAAGGTGTAGGAATTTCATGTGCAGGCAGTATTAACTTTGATAAAGGTTGCATGATTACTCCTCCTGATGCTATTCAAGAGTTTGGTGAATGGGATTTTGAAAAATTATTTATGGAAGAACTAGGCCTAAGAATTGTTGCAGATAATGATGTTAATAGTTTTGCAGCATGCGAATGTAAAATGGGTGCTGGTTCTAAATATAAGACTTATTTAGTTATGACAGTTGGGACTGGTATTGGTGGTGCAATTGTTGTAAATAATAAAATTTGGCGTGGTAATAACTACAATGCTGGAGAAATTGGTAGAATGCTTGTTGATGGAATTCATTGGGAAAAAATGGGTTCAATGACAGCGCTACTTAAAAGTGCAAAACTACGTGGTTTAGAAGTTGAAGAAGGAAAAGAGGTATTTGACTTATATGATCAAGGAGATAGAGTAGCTCAACTTGTTGTTGGAGAATTTTATCGCAATCTTGGTAAGGGTATTGCTAACTTAGTATATATCTTTAATCCTGAAGCAATTATTATTGGTGGTGGTATTTCTGCAAGACCTGATTTTGGACAAGAAATTAATGCTTATGCAGATTACTACTTAGTAGATGGATTCCAAGATACTGTAGATATCATTCCTGCACAATTTAAGAATGATGGTGGTATTTTAGGTGCTTATTGCAATTTCGTTGATCGTTATGGAAAGGAAGAGAATTAGAATATGAATCAAGAAATATTAAAAAAAGTAGAATTATGGAAAGCTCATGTTACAAAAGTAGAACTAGAACAAATCGAACAAATGAGTGAAAAAGAATTAGAAGATGCCTTTGGAATGGATATTGCATTTGGTACTGCAGGTCTAAGAGGAATTGTTGGTATGGGAACTAACAGAATGAATGAATATATTGTTAGAAAAACAACAGTAGGATTCATGAACTTTATGATTAAAAAGTATGATAATGCAAAAGAAAAAGGTTGTGTAATTGCATATGATTGTAGACGCGGATCAACAGAATTCTCTAAAGCAGCAGCACAAGTACTTGCATCTAATGGCATGAAAGTTTATCTATTTACATCACTTCGACCTACTCCAGAACTTAGTTTTGCAGTTAGACACTTAAAATGCGCTGGTGGTATTATGATTACAGCTAGCCACAATCCACCACAATATAATGGTTATAAAGTTTATGATGATGAAGGATGTCAATTAATTCCACATCTTGCAGATAGTGTAACTAATGAAGTTAACAATGTTACTGATATGTTTAATATTGAAGTAAGACCTTATGAAGAACTTGTAAAAGAAGGTAAAATTTTAGAAATTGATGAGCTTGTTGATGCTCCTTACTTAGAAGCAGTAAAAACAATTCCAGTTAATAAAGTTAAGAAAGATAATATTAAAATCGTTTATACTCCACTTCATGGTACAGGTTGTGCATTTATGGTAGAACTTTTAGAAGAACAGGGCTATACAGTTATTCCAGTTAAAGAACAAATGGTTCCTGATGGTGAATTTAGTACTTTAAAATCTCCTAACCCTGAAGAAGCTAGTGCATTTGAATACTCACTTAAATTAGGGAAAGAAGTTGGTGCAGATATTTTAATCGCAACTGACCCTGATGCTGATAGAATGGGTATTGCAGCGCTTAATGATGATGGTGAATATGTACTTCTTACTGGTAATCAAACTGGTGCAATTTTACTTAACTATTTAGCACTTAATGTTCCACATGATAAGAATGCTTGTGTTTATAATACAATTGTTACATCTAATATTGCAAAAGATATTTGTGATAAACATAATTTAACATTAGTACAAACTTTAACAGGATTCAAGTTTATTGGTGAACAAGCTAAGTTAATTGAAAATACAGAAAAATCATTCTTCTTTGGTTATGAAGAATCATATGGTTCTGTTATTAAACCATTTGTAAGAGATAAAGACTCATTCCAAGCAACACTTTTACTAGCAGAAGTTGCATCTTACTATAAAGAACAAGGTAAAACACTTGTTAATGTTCTTGATGAGATCTATGAAGAATATGGTTATTATCTAGAAGGAGTTCAAAATATTTCTTTAACAGGTCTTGAAGGACAAGCTAAGATTAAGAAGATTATGTCACACTTCCAAAATGCTACTATTACTTCAATGGGTGGTAAAGAAATTGTAACAGTAGAAGATTATGATAAGAGTGTTAGTGTTACAGGTGGTGTTGAAACTCCAATTACACTACCTAAATCACTAGTTCTAAAATATATATATGAAGATGGTGGTTGGTTTGCACTAAGACCATCTGGTACTGAACCAAAATTAAAGATTTATATTGCAATTAAAGATAAAGATAAAGCATCGGCAGAAAGATTCATTGAAAACTTAAAAGCTGAAGTTATGGAAATTATTAATAACATTGAATAAGAGGAAATATTTATGAGTGTAAAAGTAAATTATAAAAATATTGCAAATTTATTATCTAAAGAAGAACTTCTTGGTTTAAAAGAAAAAGCTTATGCTGCAAGAAAAGTATTAGTAGAAAAAACTGGTGCTGGTAATGACTTTTTAGGTTGGGTAGATTGGACTGAAAATTATGATAAAGAAGAATATACTAGAATTAAAAAAGCTGCAGAAAAGATTAGAAAAGATTCAGAAGTATTAGTTGTTATTGGTATTGGTGGATCATATCTTGGAGCTAAAGCTGTTATTGAAGCAATGAAAAATTACTTCCCAACAGAAAAAGAAGTAGAAATTATTTTTGCAGGTCAAACATTATCTTCAACATATGCTTCTCAACTTCTTAAATATTTAGAAAATAAAGAATTCTCAATCAATGTAATTTCTAAATCAGGTACTACTACAGAACCTGCTGTTGCATTTAGATTATTTAAAGAACTATTAATTAAAAAATATGGAGCTAAAGAAGCTGCTAAAAGAATTTATGCTACAACAGATAAAGCAAAAGGCGCATTAAGAGTTCTTGCAACTAAAGAGGGTTACGAAACATTTATTGTTCCTGATGATATCGGTGGAAGATATTCATGGTTTACAGCTGTAGGGCTTTTACCAATTGCAGCTGCTGGAATTAATATTGATGAACTTATGAAAGGTGCTAGTCAAGCTCGTTTAGATGCAATTAATAATGAGTTTGAAGATAATGCATGTCTTCTTTATGCTGCTAGTAGAAATGCTATCTACAACAAAGGTAAAGATGTTGAAATCTTAGTAAGTTATGAACCAAAACTATCATTTATTAGTGAATGGTGGAAACAACTTTACGGTGAATCTGAAGGAAAAGACTTTAAAGGAGTATTCCCTGCAAGTTTAGTTTATTCAACAGACCTTCATTCAATGGGACAATATGTTCAAGAAGGTAAACGTATTATGTTTGAAACAGTTTTAAATGTAGAACGTCCTGAAGAAAATATTATTCTTAAGAAAGAAGAGACAGACCTTGATCAATTAAATTATCTTGAAGGAAAAGATTTAGACAGTGTTAATAAAATGGCAATGCAAGGAACAATCTTAGCTCATGTTGATGGTGGTGTTCCAAATTTAGTTCTTTCTATTGAAGAAATTAATGCTTATAACATTGGTTATCTACTTTACTTCTTTATGTTCAGCTGTGGTGTATGCTGTTATTTAACTGGTGTAAATCCATTTAATCAACCAGGTGTTGAAAGTTATAAAAAGAATATGTTTGCATTATTAGAAAAACCTGGCTATGAAGCAATGACAGAAGAACTTAAAAAACGTTTATAAAAAAATCAGTGACTCTTTTAAATAGAGTCACTTTTTCATATTCAGTATTCTTACAATATCTCTTGATATTAATCCATTCAATCAACCTGGTGTTGAAAGTTATAAAAAGAATATGTTTGCGTTACTTGGCAAACCTGGTTTTGAAGAATTAGCTAAAGTATTAAAGGAAAGGGTATAATTATGAAAAAGTTTTTTACATTTATTTTAACTGCTGCTTGTTTACTAGTGTTAGGTTCTCAATCAATTTTTGCAAGTGGTTTAAGTTTTCAAAAAGGACAAGTAAAAGAAAGTTTAACTTTAATTGAT
>JAZSIL010000104.1:0-2501 GCA_045533785.1 Bacilli bacterium | reverse complement strand
AATATAATTTAGATATAGAAGATGATAAAATTATATGTTAACATTGTGGTTTAAACATTAGTCTTAATGAGTATTATGATTTAGAAGGAATTAATTGTAACAAATTACCTATAGATATTGATAAATGGTACAAATGGCAACGTAGATGTGTTGTTGATGAAATTAAAGATGATAATTTTGAATTAATATTAGATGGGGTTCTTGCAACTTTAAAACTAGATAGAATTAGAAAAGAGCCAAAAAATAGACAAATCCTCTCTATTGGTACAGCTACACTTAATAAACAAGGATTAATTTTTGAAGGGACTTTAAATGAAGAGACTATTAAGTTTGATTTTAATGCAAAATCACTTTATTCTCTTACACTTTCAACTAAAGGGTATCTTGAATTTTATTATAATAATGAGTATTATTTACTAATTCCTAATAACTCTAATCAATGTTTAATCAAATGGACTCTTGCATCAGAAGAAATTCATAATCTTTATGATGAAAAATGGAGATCTGCATGTGCAGATGTATATGAATATAATAAAGGTGATATATATGAATAAATCAGATAAATTAAATGTAAAATTAAAAATAGGACTTAAAAGTTTTATTACAGTTATTGCAATACTACTACTTGTGTTAATTACTGTAGGAGTTTTGACATATGTTATTCCTGCAGGAAGATATACTATATATACAACGGATGCATCAAAAATTGGACAACCGTTTTATGAGTATACAACAGATGAATCTTTAAATAAGCAAATAGTAATAGATTCTTATAGAGAGTTAACTCCTGATGAGAATACATCACGTATTCCTTTTTATCGCTGGATAATAGCTCCGTTAGAAGCATTGTTCTTTGGAAGTAGTAGCTCTAATATGATTATGATTATAGCACTTCTACTTGTGCTTGGAGGAACTTTTAAAGTATTAGAAAAAAGTGGTGGTCTTGTATCTTTAGTTAGAGTGATCATGGTAAAGTTAAAATCTAAAAGATTTATCGCAATTTGGGCGATTACTGCTGTTATAATGATTTTATCTGCAGTATTTGGTTTACAAGAACAGCTTTTAATACTATACCCGGTTTTTGCAATCCTCTGTACAGTACTAAACTGGTCTAGCTTTACGGCAATATCGTTTATTTTAATAGCATCAGGAGTAGGTTTTACAACTGCAATTACTAATCCACTTACAATAGGAACTGCTTCAATTGCAGCAGGTACAAGTGTAACAGATGGTTTATGGTATAGATGTATTATCTTTGGCGTAATGTATGTAATAACATCGTTATTCTTAACGTATCTTGCCAAAAAAGATGAAAAATTAGCAACAGAGAAATTTGATGATCAAGAATTTTTCATGGTGACAAAAGAAGAACACACTGAAGATATTAAAAAAGCAAAAATGATTATTGCACTTTTCTCAATAGCACTGTTATCGGTTATTATAACAACTTGTATACCAGCCTTAAGATCGCTTGCAATGGTATTTATGGCAGTTGCATTTATTCTTGGAACTGTTATTATTGGAAAAAAATTACTTGGTACATATAAAGAACTTGGAAAAAGTTTCTTAGAAGGTGTAAAAGATGTATTCCCTTCTATCTTAATTATAATGATTGCTTTTGGAATAACATATATTGCTCAAGAAGGTAATATCCTACATACAATATTCTATTATTTCTATAATTCTGTTACTAATATGTCTCCATATGTTGCAGTATTAATTTTATATGTATTTGTATTAATCATTGAATTCTTTATTCCAAGTGCTTCCGCAAAAGCAGTATTAATTATCCCTATGTTAACACTAGCACCAATTGATGGAATCAGTAAAACTGTTATTATCTTAACTTATCTATTTGCAGATGGTTATACAAACGTTTTATATCCAACTTGTGGAACACTACTTGTAGGACTTGGTCTAGCAAACGTAAGCTTTGCAGAATGGTTTAAAAAGACAATATTATTCCAACTACTTCTAATGGTAATCTCAATTGGATTTCTAATGTTAGCAGTGTTTATTGGTCTATAATAAATCAAAACATTAGACATGGGTTCAATTCACCCCTAGTCCACCAATAATATGCTAGTCTGGTTTGTTGAAAAAACAAGCCAGTTTTTAATTTTGTAGTAAATTTTTGTATAGTATGGTATAATTATCTACAGGATTTAATAAAATTAAATTTCTAAAAAAGGAGAGCAACTATGAAAAAACATACATTAAGATTATTTTATATATTAATACTCATAGTTGGTATTATACTTCAGTTTTTAAGGGTATTTATAGATGAAATATCTTGGATATCATATTTTGGAATTCCAATTATGTGTTTAGGTATTAGTTTATTAGTTAACAGATTTGAATTTAATAAAAAGCGTAAAGATGATAATATATATAATAAATCTATTACTGAAAAAAGAAAAGATGAAATTTTGATAGATGAATTTAAATATTGCGATTTACAGTGTTTTATCAATTGTATTAAATTATATTATTCAACTGAT
>JAZSIL010000193.1:0-5991 GCA_045533785.1 Bacilli bacterium | reverse complement strand
AAATGAAAAAAGTTCTTAAGAACAAAAAAGCATTTACTTTAACTGAAATGATTGTTGTTATTGCAATAATCGGTATTCTTGCTGGTGTTTTAATCCCTACTATCACTGGCTATATTAAACGTGCTAATCAATCTGCTGCTTCACAGGAAGCAACTGCTATGTTTCAAGTGTATGAAACATATCAAACTGAATTAAATTCAGGTTTAATAACTGGTGATGATAAAACATTTAAAACTTATTATGCTAATATAGCTGAAGAAACTTTAAATGAAAATACAGTTTATATTGAATATGATGAAATTGCTCCTGGCGAACATGGCGAGGCAGAAAACTTTTTATATGTTAAAGGAAATTTTGTTGTAGTTATTTCATTAGCAAATAAATCTCAAAAAGTTGAAGATATTGAATATTATGAAAATATTGATTCTACATTATTAGATGATTTAGCTGTTGCTGATGACTTTACTGCATAATTTATTGAGGTATATAAAATGAAAAAATTTAACAGGAAAGGTTTTACACTTACTGAGATGATTGTTGTAATCGCAATCATAGGGATTCTAGCAGGTGTTTTAATTCCAACAATTACAGGGTATATTAAAAAAGCTAACCGCTCAAATGATGAGCAATTAGCAGCAAGTATGACTGATGAAATTGAAAGATATTGTATTGAATATAATGTTTCACAAAAAGATTTATTAGGAACAGATATCAAAACAATACTTACATTTAAAGATTATAATTTAGAACCTTCAAGAAAAGATTGGACTTATGTTTATAATGCAGACGAAAAGAAAGTTCAAGTAATTGATGTTGATGATATTACTGTTAATTCTGCATACATAACAACAACTGTTGATCCAACAAATTATGATGAAGATTTGTTCTTATTAGGTGAAGGTAAAAACGATTTTGAACAAGCTGTTAAAAGTTTATGTAATTTAACTGCACTAGAACAATATGAAAGTATCAAAAATTCTGCAGGTAAATTTCAAAATTTAATTGCTGAATTTGATCCAACAAATACTTTATATGTAAATAATAGTTCTACTTTTACAAACGCAAGTTCAGTAGCAAAAATTGTTTATTTAACTAAAACAATTCATTTACCAAAAGCAAAGAATATCACTTTTAGTGATTCTGCAAAAAATTATAAATCTGCAATAATTAAAACTTGTGATTCTAATTCTAAATTCAAAGATGTCTTCACAAGACTTAGTTATTTAAATGAAGATAATATTAGTAAAATTAATTTATCTGTAAACGAATCTGGAAACCCTACAATCACATTTGATGAAATGGTTAATGATGCAAAAGACATTACAATTTCATCGGAAATCGTTAAAGTAGAGGCAATAGAAGTAAGTGGAAACAAGAAAATTCAAACAACTACAAAGTTTGTTGTAACTTACTATAATGAATCAGGTGTTTATGCTAGAGGAACTTACCACTTTGGTACTGTACAAGATGCCTAACAATCAATAAGTTTTTTAAGCATTACATATATTAAATTTTAAAAAAATAATAAAGGAGAAATAAAATGAAAAAAATTAGTTTAAAATTATTTACTCTTGTTATTGCACTTTTAGTTGCAGTTGTTTTAACTGGTTGTGCAATCAAACAAGGAACTAAAATTGAATTTACTCAACTTCCAGCAGGTGTATATACTCAAGAAGCTGGTTCTATTGATTTAAATAGTGTTAAAGTGAGAATTAATAACGGAGAAGAATTAACTTTAACTAAAGCTAAAGAACAATATAATGTTCAAATTACTGGTAATTCATGGTCTACATATGGTGAATACACTTTAGTAGTTATTTTAGATAATGCTGCAGTATCATTTAATTATTCAGTTGTAAAAGAAATTGAACAAATTAATTATGATGTTGAGTGGGTAGGTGAAGGTACAGAAGCATCTCCATGGTTAATTAGTTCTGAAGAAGAATTAAAAGGTTTAGCAGCAGTTGTTAATAAAAAAGTTACTGTTGCAGGATTAGAACCAAATTGTGCTGGTAAATACTTCCAACTAACTACTAATTTAGAATTAGCACCTGGTTGGGAACCTATCGGTTCAGGAAATAGAGATCAAAACCTAAATGCAAATTATTTTGCAGGTAACTTTGACGGAAACAATAAAGTAATCTCTGGCTTAAGTAATATTGGTTATAATCCAGTTGAAGTAGCAGCAACTTATGAAGCTTCTGGTGGCCTTGTTCAAGTTAAGAATGGTTATGTATTTGGTTTATTTGGTATTGTCTCTGGTGCTACAATTAAAAATGTAAAAATGGATAAAGTATATACAGAAGACACAAGTTTAGTAATTGAAAACCAAGTAGTCAAATTTACTCTTGACTCTGTCGGAGCAATTGCTGGCTATATTTGTAAACCTGAAAAAGATGGTGTTGTTGTTGAAGAGGCAAAATCAGTTGTTACATCATTTATTAATTGTCACGTTTTAAGTGGTGAAATTAAAGGCTATGATGCAACTGCTGGTATTGTAGGAAGATCATATAATACTTTATATGCAGAAAATTGTTCTAATGCTGCTGATATTTCTTGCGATAGAGAACAATCAGGTAAATGTGCTGGTATTACTTCTATTGCTGGTGGTGATTACTCAAAACATGAAATTTACAATTGTTCAAACTCTGGAACAATTATACTAAATGATGCAAGACATGTAGGTGGTATTGTTGGCTTAGTTAATGCAGGAAGCAAATTAACTACTGAAATTGCATTTAAAGAAAGTGGAAATAAAAATACTGGAAGATTATTTGGTCTTGATAACAAAGATGGTAATTTTGTTGAATATGCTCAATCCATTCTAGGTCAATGTCAATCTACAAAAAGATTCAACTTTGAAAATGAATCAAATTGGTTTGTACAAAGCGGACAATATGTTCGTTAATATTTATTAAATAGGTATCTTTTTAAAGTCTCTCCAAAGTTTTTTGAGGTTTTGGGAGTTGACTAAAAATCACTTTTTGAAATTTTAAAATTAAAAGCAGTTCATAATGAACTGCTTTTTGCAAAATTTTTAATCAATAAAAAAGAGATGAAGTACTTGAAATTTTACATTTCTACTTCATCTCTTTTTACTTTCCAAAAAAATTTGGAATTCATTTTTTATAATCTCCCAAAATCCAAAATATCTTAGAAGAGTCATTAATTATAGTGATATCACTATAATTAATTTCAAAATGTTTTATTTTCTAACACCATTTACATAAACTTCATTTGATGCAGGAAGATATTCATCTGGTAAGTAGAATAACCCTTCACCATAAGTTAATTCGCATTCATTAAATTCGATGATATTATTAGCGCATGAACATTGAGTAACTAAAAGATGTTGAGTAACTGCTGATGAAATTGATTCTTCAGATTGTTCAGCACTAATTTGGCATTTTTCAAATGTAAGTTTATTATTTTGACCAGTGTCACCTGCTTTAATACCAATTCCTTCATAATCTACTGCACCACCATTTAAAACGATTGTACCAAATGAATTGCTATATCCAGTTTCATTATTATATGATGATATTTTTGAGTTTTTAACAATAATATCAGCACCATTTGACCAGATATTAATAGCTGCCCAACCAGAAATTTCAGAATTGTCAACATTGATTTTTGTTCCTTCGTTAAATGATGCTAAATTTAATGTATAACTTTTTGCAGAAAGTTTGCAGTTATTAATGTTTAATTCAATATTTTGAGTGTAATATAGAGAAATACATCTTTGTCCATTTGACACTAAATCTAAGTCGTATAAACTAATTTTTATATTAGCAGCTTTAACTTTAGCATCATAATTACCTGAAACATTAAAAATTCTTGTTGCAGGAGCATTTGCAGTAATTTTGTGACCATTTCCATATACAATAACAGATTTTGAAATATCTAATTGAGAAGTGATTACAATATCTGCTTCTAATTCAATAATTCCACCTGCTGCAATAGCAGCAACTAATCCATCAGCAGTAGAAACTGGTTGAGGATTAACTTTAGCAACTACTGTATAACTAAATACAACGTTAGCAGAACCATAAACAACAACTAGATTGTAAGTTCCTGCAGTTTTTAAAGTAGCAGCATCAAATCCACTAACTGTTAATAAATCGTTAGTTAAGTTAATTTCATTAGCAACACCAGAAACTTTAACTGAGATAGCTGCTAATTTTGCATTAATTTCTTCTTGAGAATAATCACCAGCTTCATAAACTGTTTCTGGTAATTTTGTAAATTCAATAGTAGTTTTACTATTTAAACTACAGCTTGCAAGAGCAACGATTGCTAAAACCATAGTTAAGCTTAATAATATTTTTTTCATAATCTTAATTTCCTTTCTTATTTGTTATTTTTTTGTCTAATTATAACTCAATTCTTGAATATAATAATTCAATATTTGCAGCATAATCAGAACTTATAACCTTAGATTCAATTAATTTTGTACCTTTTGCAAAGATACCTTCTTCATTATAATATATTACAATAACTTGATAAACAAGTCTTATTTCTTTTTCTGAAGAGTCACCCAATTTATTTGTATAACCAACAATATCAATAGAAATTGATTGTTCAGTAGATTGTTCTACAAGAGGTCCTAAAGTAAATTCAGGAGTTACATCGTCAGTTAATTTTAAATCTGATAAATCAATTTTTGCAAAACTATTATTTAATTTTACTTCATCAATATTTTCAAACATGTAATCTAACTTTTCCTTAGTGAATTCATCAATACTATTAATAATTTGTGGAATTGTAAATTGAGTACCATCTGTAGTAAAGTTTGCATTTGTTAAATTTGGAAGATTATATGTTCCAATTGTAAATACAATTTTATTTGCATTAGAAGGAGTACTTAAACTTTTTACATTATCTAAATAAATAGTATTTACTGGATTAAATGCTGCTATTAAAGAAGAATAAGTAGCATTGTCTTTCACTAATTCAACTGCTCTATCATAATCAACTATATTTTTATAGTTAATTAATAATTTAACTGCTTGTTCAAAATCATTTTTACCTTCGCCTAATAAGAACATGTTTTCAGCATAGTTACTTGGATCTACAGCATCAACCATGCTCCAAGCAAGAACACCTCTTTTAACATCTTTTAGTTCAACTTTCTTTTCAGCAGCATTATATACATAAGTCCAATCATCACGTGATGGAACTAAATTATAGCCTTTTGCAGTAAGAATAGTTCTAATGTCTGTTCCAATTAATTCATCTTGTTCAAGATTCTTTTCAATACAATATCTTTCAATTTCATCAGTCATACTAGCAGCTAATTGTTCGTCATTTGATTTGTTAGCACGTTTAATATAACCTGTAATTGTTGGAATTAAAACACCTGCTAGAATCCCTATGATTGCGATAACAACAATCATTTCAGTAAGTGTAAAACCTTTTTTATTTAAACTTTTTTTCATAATATCACCAATGATTAGTTAGTTGAAATTTGATTTAGTCTTGTATAAACAGAGTTATACAATTCATTAGTTTCTGTTGGAACTGGATTCTCGTCTAAATACGTAACCTCTTTTGTAGCTACATTAATTAAAACAATTAATTTACTGTCTTCAACAAATACAATATTTATAACTTTTCTATTTACATTTTTTTCCGTAATAGGATTATCATTTGAATCATACATTGGATTTCCATCATCATCTAATTTATGTAATACTGCAGGGCCATCAAACTGAATGTAATAATTATCACTTAGTTGTTCACCAGCAATTTCTTCATAGTATGTAGAGAAAAATGGGTTATTGTTAAGACCTGCTTCAACCTCAGTTTCCCAAGTTTCATAAATATTTAAAACAGCTTCAGCTTCTTGATAAGCAGCAGATTGATTAGCACGTTTAATATAGCCAGTGATAGTAGGGATTAAAACACCAGCAAGAATACCGATTATTGCAATAACAACAATCATTTCAGTTAAAGTAAATGCTTTTTTGTTCTTAAGAACTTTTTTCATTT
>JAZSIL010000072.1:0-6395 GCA_045533785.1 Bacilli bacterium | reverse complement strand
ATCATAAAAGCATACCCTAATCCATAATTAATAGTTAAACTCACTCCAAAACCAATTATTATTAAATTTATTTTTTTCATATTTCCCCCTCATTTTTTTAGAGTATAACTTATTAAAATAATAAAAAACAGCAAAAAAAGTAGAAGACATTAATCTTCTACTTTTTGCTCTACTATTTTTTTAATCCTTTTAGTTACATCAATTCTTGAGATCATAATTACTCGCTTACAAGTTTCACACTCTAATTTAAAATCAATTCCTGTTCTTAAAACTTTCCAAATTTTACCGCCACATGGGTGTGGTTTTTTAAATTCAATTAATGTATCAATTTTTACTGAAGTAATATCAATCATTTTTTTCTCCTAATATCTCTAGAGCTAATGCTTTATATTCTTTCGATCCTCGCGAATTAATTGAGTATTCTAATAAACTTTGACCTACTGAAGGAGCAATTTGAATGTGTGTTGAATAAGTAATAACTGTTTTAAAGATTTTATTAGGAAATAAAAATTTTACTTTATCAACAATATCGTATCCCACTGTTGTACGATTATCTAGTTTTGTAATTAGTATCCCTTCAATTTCAATATCTTTTTCTTTTTGAACTTTATCAATTTTATTAATCATTTGTGTAAGTGCATCATAAGCATAGAAACTACACTCAACTGGAATTAACACTGAATCACTAGCATATAAAGCATTATCTACTA
Organism: Bacilli bacterium; assembly: GCA_045533785.1. Lineage (GTDB taxonomy): Bacteria > Bacillota_I > Bacilli_A > ML615J-28 > CAG-313 > UBA1737. Next base: position 5,685 of record JAZSIL010000072.1, on the reverse strand, counting down.
TCAAACCTAGTGAAGGAGGACAATCAATAAGAATATAATCAAAATCATTTTTTATTTTCTTTAGTTTTTGTGCAAGTAAATATTCTTTATTTTCGATTGTATATAATGATTCTTCCACACTTGCTAGTTTAATTGTAGCCGGAATTATATATAAATTTTGAATTGAAGATTTCATTATTGCTTTAGTTAAAAGACCAATATGAGTGAAAAAATCAGCAATATCAAATAAAATATCTTCGCGATTAATTCCTAGACCTTTAGTAGCATTTGCTTGTTGATCAAAGTCAACTATCAAAACTTTTTTATTTTCATAAGCAAGCGCTGCACCTAAATTTATTGTTGTGGTTGTTTTTCCAACACCACCTTTTTGATTAACAATAGAGATTATTTTTCCCATTTTAAGTCCTTTCCTAAAGAGGATTTTTCTTTATTTTAGCATACATTCTCGGATAAATATTTGGCGTTTTTTCGAATTTTTTATATACCAAAATTGCTCTTTCACCTAAATTCAAAGGCAATTTAAACAGTTCTTTTTTAGTTAATTTTACTTTTAATTTACTTGTTGCAATAGCTGCAGAATCAATTTCTTCTTGATAAGAAGCCCCTTTTAAAGCGATAAAATAGCCATTATTTTTTACAAACGGAACACAAATTTCTGATAAAATATTTAGTTGTGCCACCGCTCTTGCAGTAACAATATCAAAGCTTTCACGCATTGTTTTTACCGCATTTTCCGCTCTTTCATTTAATACAACAATATCTTTTAATTTTAGTTTATCTATAACGCTTTGTAAAAACTTACATCTTTTATTTAGTGGTTCAATTAAAGTAATTTTCAAATTAGGATAGACAATTTTTAATACTAATCCGGGAAATCCAGCGCCTGTTCCAACATCTGCAAGAGATATATTTTGGGTTAAATCAACTGTTTTAGATAATAGTAAACTATCATAAAAATGTTTTATATATGCTTCTTCTAATTCAACAATTGTTGTTAAATTCATCACTTTAGAAGTCTCATATAACATTTCATAATATATATATAATGACTCTAAAACCTCTTGATTTATGATTTTAAATGAATCTGTCAATAATTGTTCTAATTCTAATTTATTCATTTTTTACGTCTACTTTCTAAATAAACTAATAATATAGATATATCTGCAGGATTAACCCCACTAATTCTGTTAGCTTGTGCAATAGTTAAAGGTCTAACTTGTTTTAATTTTTCTTTAGCTTCACTAGCTAAATTTGGTATATCATCATAATTAATATCACTAGGAATTATAACAGTTTCTAATTTTAAAACTCTCTTAGCTTCTTTATATGCTTTATCAATATAACCTTGATATTTAATTTCTATGTCGATTTGATCACTATTTGGATATTCTAATGGATTTTCTAAACCACACATCTTAACAATATCAGAATAATGGACTTCAGGTCTCTTCATTAAATCTTTAGCACTAATACCATCTTTTAAAATAGGTGAGTTAATTGATTCTAAATAATCATTAATTTCTTTCTTTGGAGTTATTCTTAAACCTGCAAGACGTTCTTTTTCAAGTCTAATTAGTTCTATTTTATTTAAGAACTTTTGATATCTTTCTTCACTAATTAGCCCAACTTCCTTCCCATATTTAGTACATCTTTGATCAGCGTTATCGTGGCGTAATAACAATCTATATTCAGCACGTGATGTTAACATACGATAAGGATCTATAACACCTTTCGTTACTAAGTCATCAATTAATACACCAATATATGCTTCATCTCTTTTAAGAACTATCTCGTTAATTCCTCTAAGTTTACAACTTGCATTAATACCAGCGATTAATCCTTGCGCAGCAGCTTCTTCATATCCGCTTGTCCCATTAACTTGTCCACCAAAATAAAGTCCTTTTACTAACTTAGATTCAAGTGTTGGATAGAGTTGCATTGGATTTATAGCATCATATTCTATAGCATAAGCATATCTTGCTATTTTTGCATTTTCACATCCAGGTAATGATTTAACCATCGCTTCTTGAACGTGATGTGGCATTGATGTAGAAAAACCTTGAATATATGTTTCATTTAAAGATAAACTTTCAGGTTCTAAGAAAATTTGATGACGTTCTTTATCTCTAAATCTTTCTAATTTCGTTTCAATAGAAGGACAATATCTTGGACCAGCGCCTGTTACAAGACCAGAATACATACTAGATTCGTTCATATGTTCCCATATAATTTTATGAGTTAGTTCATTAGTCCATATTAAATAACATGGAACTTGTTTTTCGAATGGAATCATATCTTTTAAATCTGTTTCATAACTAAAAGCAAGAGGTAGATTAGTTCCTTCTTCCAAAACAGCTTTAGAAAAATCAATTGTATCTGTATATAATCTTGGTGGAGTTCCTGTTTTAAGTCTTAAAAGTTCAAAACCACAATCTTTTAAAGATTTAGATAATCCGTAATTTGTTTTCTCTCCATCAGGTCCAGCAGGTTCCGAATGATCTCCCCACATAACACATGAAGATAAATATGTACCGGTTGTGATAATAACAGCTTTAGCAAAAACGCATAAACCATCTTCCATTTTTACACCTTTAATAGTATTATCTTCAACTATTAAACTATCAACTAACGATATATATATATCTAAGTTCTTTTGTTCACTACATACTTTTTGCATATAAGATGCATAAGCCAATTTATCAGATTGAACTCTCATTGCCCAAACAGCAGGTCCTTTTGAAAGATTAAGCATTTTCAATTGTAATGCTGTTTTATCCGCAGTTTTAGCCATTTGTCCACCAAGAGCATCTATTTCTCTTACTAGTATACCCTTTGCAGGACCTCCTATTGATGGATTACACGGCATATTTCCAATACGTTCAAAAGAACCACATATCATTAAAGTTCTAAGTCCAATTCTAGCAGGAGCAAGTGCAGCTTCTATTCCAGCATGTCCTCCACCAACAACTATAATATCATAGACTTCATTTAGACTTTCTAATTCTTCTTTATTTAAAATATTTCCCATAAAACACCTAGCTCTTAATAATCCAAGCTATTACAACAACCGCTATTATAGCAAGAACACCTAGAGAAATACCAATTAACTTAGTCATTGACTTTTTAAATTTATTTTGTTTTTCAATTTTTTTCTTAAATTGAATTTCTTTTCTTCTTTCTTCTGTCATAGGAAGTTCATGCATACAAAAATCACAAGTTAATGCATCATAATTATTTTCTGAATGACAATGTGGACATAACATAATAATCACCTTTTTCGTTAAATATATATATATTTTACCATACTTTCTACAAAAAGTAAACTCACTTGAACAAGAAAAAAAGAAGTATATAACGATTCTACTCCTTATATACTTCTAAAGTTTTTATTATTTTACGATTTCACCCATTACACCTGGAACCATACCAGCTGCATTAGATTCATCAGTGTCAATATGCATAGCAAGTGCATAAGTATCATTAACTCTTACTACTACATCGCCAAAAATTAAACTTCTTTCAGGAGTATTAACTTTTACACTAACGATTTCTTTATCAACTACACCTAATTCTTTTGCATCAGCAACTGTAGCATGAATGTGTCTTTTAGCAACAATTACGCCTTTTTCAAGAGTAACTTCACCAGCAGGACCAACTAAAGTACAACCAGGAGTTCCATCTAATACACCAGATTCACGAACAGCAATACCAAGCCCAATACTACGAGCATCAGTTGTAGATAATTCAACTTGACTTTCTTTTCTAAAAGGCCCTAAAATAGATACACCAGAAAGATCTTTTTTTGTTCCTTTAACAATTACTCTTTCTTCACAAGCATATTGTCCAGGTTGAGATAAATCTTTCTTCTTAGTTAATGTAGCATTTTCACCAAATAATACTTTAAAATCAGCTTCAGATAAATGTACATGACGAGCTGAAGTTTCAACAATAAAAGTTTTTGCCATAATTAATAATACCTCTTTCTTTTTTTATACATATATATTATAACAAATTATTTAAAATAGGTCAAAAGTAAAAGCCTAAAAAGATTGCAAAGCATCAAGTTTTATAGTATAATATATATAGAAAGAGAGTAATATATGAAATTAGGTTTAATATCTTTAGGTTGCGCAAAAAATAGAATTGATTCAGAACTTTTTCTAGGTGTTGCAAAACAATATAATATCGAGTTAACTTCTTCATTATCAGATGCTGACATTATCGTTATTAACACTTGTGGTTTTATAGAATCCGCAAAACAAGAAGCTATAGATACGATATTAGAAGTATGCGACTATAAGAATAAGAAAATTGTTGTTATGGGATGTCTTGTTGAAAGATATCAAAATAGTCTAGAAGAAAGTATTCCAGAAGTTGATTTTTATTTTCCAATCAGAGACTATGATAATATTGATGAATTATTTAAAAAACTAACTTCATCATCTTTATCTTATAAAATGGATTATACAAAACGTGTTGTTACAACCTCACCTCATAGCGTTTATTTAAGAATTGCTGAAGGTTGTGACAATAAATGTGCATATTGTGCGATACCTTTAATTAGAGGAAAATTCAAAAGTAGAGACTTTGATTCATTAATTGAAGAAGCTAAAGTGCTTGTTTCAAATGGAGCAAAAGAAATTACATTAATTGCACAAGATACAACAAGATACGGAACTGATTTTAAAAATAATGATCCTCGCCGTCTAGAGCATTTATTAAGAGCAATTTCAGAAATAAACGGTGTAGAATGGGTAAGAGTATTATATTTATATCCTGATGAAATTACTGATGAAATTTTATTAGAAATAAAAAATAACAAAAAAGTTGCAAAATACTTTGATATTCCTATTCAACATGCATCTAATAAAATGCTTAAAGCAATGAATCGTAGAGGTTCAAAAGAATTAATAAAAAAACATATCCAATATATACGTAAATTCATTCCAGAAGCAATCATTAGAACTACACTAATTATAGGTTTTCCTACCGAAGAAGAAAGTGACTTCACTGAATTATTAGATTTAGTTAAAGAAACTAAATTTGAAAGACTAGGCTGCTTTACTTTTTCTAACGAAGAAGATACTGCATCATATGATATGTATCCAAAAGTTCACAAATCAACTGCGAAAAGAAGATATAACACTATCATGAAAGAACAAGAAAAAATTTCTTTAGAATTTAATAAATCATTAATAGGCAAACAATATAACTGTATTATTGAAGATTATGATTTTGAAAAATTTGCTTATGTTGGTAGGAACTATATGTATGCACCAGATGATATTGATGGCTGTATATATATCTATAGTCCCATTGAATTAGAAATCGGTAGTATAGTCTTAACAGAAATAATAGATGCTTCAGCATATGACTTAGAAGCTAAACTTATCAATATTAAAAAAGATGGTACTTTATACTAAGTACCATCTTTTTAATTTTCTTTATATAACTGAGTAGTTTTACCTGGAGCTATTAATTTAGTTTTATATAATTTATTAACCTCATCATCTTTTAATAAATCTTCATTTTTTACATACAGTTCTTTATCACACACAAAAATGAAATCATACTTTTTAATTTCTATATAGTACAAATAATTAATTTCACGTAAAAACAAAATATTGATATTTACGCTTTTATTCCACATATTAACAATAATATTATTTGAAAGATCAAGTTGAT
>JAZSIL010000150.1:0-8262 GCA_045533785.1 Bacilli bacterium | reverse complement strand
AGAACTTAAATTATTTGTTTGTTTAATTTTATCAATTGTTGTATTAAACTTATTTGCAATAGAAAATAATGAATCATTTTCTTTTACAATATAAGTGATAATATTGCTTGGTGAGTAAGGGATATTTAAATAATTCGCTATTGATTTTACAACGGTTTCAGCAAGTTTAGGCCAGTCAAACCTTAGACGATTAGTATCAATTTCATTGTCTGCAAAACCATATTCAACTATAATTGCATTGTTTGGTGTAGTATCTCTTTGGATAAAATAAAAATCCTTACCTAATCTATTTTTTCTTTGATAGACATTTCTTATTTTTAGTCCTGTTTGTTTAAGGTTATTTGCGATAATATTTGGAAGTTCGTTATTCCCTCTTACAGAATAAATTACTTCACCTCCAATGTCACCCCCTGTATTGACATGATTAGATATTAAAATATCAGAAGAACTAGGATTAAAATCTAAAATTCGTTCAATTCTTGCTTTAGGGGTTAATGTTTCGTCTTTTGTTCTGACAAGATTCGACTTAATACCTAATTCTTTAAATCGTGCATCTTGATATTTACTAATTAATAGATTCATATCTTTTTCTTTAAAGTAGTTATTTGTTCCTCCACCTGGGCCAAAGCCACCATGACCAGGATCTATAATAATTTGCATAAAAAAAACACCTCATAATATTTTATGAGATATTTTTTTTAATAGAATAATTAATTTATTTTTTTTACGAATGCACGTCTACGTTTATGTAGTTTACTATCAAAGGCTTTCCATTGATTTTGGATTGCTGCATTTGTTTCTAAGTTTAGGTTTGTTTCAGCGTATTCTATTCCATTATTTAAAAGTTTCATTGTTTCATATATTAAAACTGAAGCTACACCTTTCATTTGATATTCTGGTATAACGCCAATTAAAGCTAAATCTATTACTTTAGGGTTTTTAAGTGCTTTTAATACACTTGGAATTGTGAAAATATTTAGATGTCCTTTACATTTTTGAATAGGTTTTGCAATAGAAGGGAAACATAGTCCAAAACAAACTACTTTTTCATTTTCATCTAAAATGACAGTAACATATTTAATATCAACAATTAATTTAAAGTTGTTAATCATCATTTTCTTTGTTTTTTTAGTAAATGGTACTGTTTGATATAAAGGTTCATATGTTAAGTCAATTATATCAAAAAATTGATCAGCATATTTATCAATGAATTCTTTTGTTGATTTTGCAGTACTAAAATGTAGTTTATATCTACGCATTATTAAAGAGCATAATCTTTCAAATTTTGAATCAATTTCTTTTGGTGCGCGAAGTTGTCTTTCAACCCAATCGACTTCTTTAATATACCCTTGATTTTCGATTAGCTTTTGGTAATAAGGATAATTATATTGTTCTTCAAAAGTAGATAATTGATCAAACCCTTCAATTAGTAATCCTTCTCTTTCTAAATCGGAATATCCAAGTGGACCAACAACTTCATTCATACCTTTTTGTTTAGCCCAATCTTCAATTGCTTTAAATAATGCATCTGCAACTTCTTGATTGTCTATGGAATCAAATCTTGTAAATCGTACTCTTTTTTGATTCCATTTTTTATTACTAGCATGTTGTAAGATACCTTGTATACGACCAACCATTTTTCCATCTATGTATGCATTGTAGAAAATAGATTCTGATTGATCGTTGTATACATAATTTTTTTTGAACATTGCTAGTTCATCCATATATAAAGAAGGAACAAAATATTCATTGTTTTTATATAACTTTAATGGAAAATTAACAAATTCTCTTATTTCTTTTCTTGTTTTTACTTGTTTAATAACAACCATAATAATTACCTATGTTTTGCATGGAAAGCAATACCAACACAATCAGGTCCACAGTGAGCGCCTGCAGTAGGATTAACAATAACAAAGTCTATTTTTACATTATTACCATATTTTGCTTTTACCATTTCTGCTAGCTTATTAGCTAATTCAGGTGCATCAGTATGAGCAATTACAATTGGATAATTTGTTATATCTTCTTCAAGTTCGTCAACCATAGTTAAAATCTTATTTAGTGTACCCATGCGTCCTTTTGATTTTGCAACATTAGTCATAACACCTTCTTGGCTAATATGAATAATTGGATGAATACCAAGAATATTTCCCATTGTAGCCGAAAAATTACTTACTCTTCCACTAAGCTTAAAGAATTTTAAATCATCTGCATAAAAATATATTGCATATTTATCAACATTTTCTTGTGCCCAAGAAAGAAGTTCTTCAATTGTTTTTCCTTCTTTATAAAGTTTTCCTATTTCTTTTATAATTAAATAACTAAGCGCAGTAATAGCTTTTGTATCTATTGTATAAAACTTACTCTCTGGATATTTTTCTTGTAATTCTTCTAAAGCTATATTCATTGAATTGAATGTTCCTGACATTGCTTTTGAAAAGTGAACATACAAAATGTCATTTCCTTCTTTAAAGTGGGGTTCAAAGTATTCTATATATTTAGCAGGAGATATTGCACATGTTTTAGGTAATATTCCGTCTCTAAGTGAATCATAGAACGCTTTAGAATCGAATTTTTTAAAGTCTTCATAAGGTTTTGTTTCTATTTCATTAATTAAGTATGGCATACTAATTAATTTAAAACCATATTCTTCAGCAATTTCAGGTGTGATATCACAGTCTGTGTCTGTAAAAAATACTAACATATTTTTACTCCTTTCATAAATTTTTGACATTTTTTAAGATACCACTTTAATATAGTTTTGTCAATTATATAATTAATATTTTTAGTAAAAAAACTTAGTATTTTTATACTAAGTTACTTGATTAATTGGGTGATTTTAGTGATTAAAAAATCCATTGCTACCTTATTATGGCCACCATCTGGGATAATAATATCTGCATATTTTTTTGATGGTTCTACAAATGCTTCATGCATAGGTCTAACAGAAGACATATATTGATTAACAATGGAATCAAGTGACCTACCTCTATCAATCATATCGCGTTTTAGCCTTCTAATAAATCTTATATCATCTGGAGTGTCAACAAATATTTTAATGTCAAATAGTTTTCTAAGTTTTTCAATTGCAAAAACCATTATTCCTTCAACAATAATTACTTCAGCTGGTTCAATATGTTCAGTAATATTTGTTCTTTTAGACTCAATGAAATCATATGTTGGCTTTTCGATACTCTTATAATTTATTAAATCAGTTAAATTTTGAAGTATTAAATCGATGTCATATGCGTCTGGATGGTCAAAATTAGGGCGCCCATCTTCAGTTTTAGGAACGTTTATTTTTCCATAATAATAATCGTCAATTCTAATTAAAACTACGCTTCCTATTTCGGTTGCTTTTTCATATAATTGTTTTGCTATTGTTGTTTTTCCTGATGCTGTACCACCAGCTATACCTATTATTGTTGGCTTCATATGTACCTCCACTTAGTTTAATACTATTATATCATAAAAACTAATTACTTTGTTTAAATTAGTTGATAAAATAATTATTTTTTGATAAATTATTATTAAATAATGTCACAAATTGATGGTGTGATTTGTTTTATATGTGAAGAAGGAAAAACTATTATGGCAATAAGAATGACAGAAGAGCAATTCGAACAAAAATACTTATTGTATGCACAGGACTTATTTAATGTAGCTTACGGATATACAAGGAATGTGCAAGATGCAGAAGATATTGTTCAGAATGTGTTTATTAAACTATTACAATATGAATATATATTTAAAACTTCTAATGATGAAAAATACTGGTTAATTCGTGTTACGATTAATGAAAGTATAAATTTTGTCAAGTCTAGTTATAAGAAAAAAACTGTCTTCAGCGAAGAAATAGTTAGTTCCACTTCTGATCAAACTAAAGAAGACACAAATAAAGAAGTACTTCAATTTTATGTTGATACATTGCCTGAAAAGTATAAAGTTGTGGTAATTTTATTTTATTATGAAAATTTGAAAACAATAGAAATTAGTAAATTGTTAGATATTTCCGAAGCCGCAGTGCGTAAGCGACTAGAGAGAGCTCGTGAAATACTAAAAAAGAAAATGGAGGCCTACAATGGATAATAATATCGATAGTCTGTTAAAAGATATTCAATCTGATATTCCAAAAGTTAATCCAAATTTAAGTACTAAAATATATGAAAAAGCATTGCAAAAAGATAGTAAAAGTATTTTTCCCTTCTTCAAAAAACCTTTAATTATTTCTTTTACTACTATTATTGCAGTTGTTATTGTATTGTTTGGTATTGTTAAATTAGGAGGATTAACTTCAAGTAAAAATAATTTTGACGATATTAATAATAATATTCAAGGTGATCATGGAAACGAAAATAATAGTGATATTAATAATACTCCTGGATCAAGTGAAGATATTAAACCATTTATACCAAATCTTTCTCCTTCAATGCAAAACACAGTCTTTATTGATTATCATTATACTATTTATACTCCATATAAAGATGTAATAACATTGATTATTAATAATAAAATAAACTATCAAAAAATATACTTAAAAGCTTATAATTTAGAAATTGATGATGTAACATTAAATAATGGTGAAGTAGAAATAAAAGAAGTGATGATTGAAAATGAAGTTTTCTTTGAAATTATTTTTGACAATTCTAATACATCAATTCATTATATTAATTTAAGTTTTGAAAAAGGTACAATTTCTTCTATTTTAGAAAAACAAAATAATTATAAAATGTTGTTTATTATGTATATTAACGAAGTGGATGCTGAAAAAGGATACGGATATGAGTTTTCTATTGATGAAGTATTCGATTTAAGCAAGGGTGATTTTCAATGAAAAAGTATATAATAGTTTTATTTAGTGTTTTCTTTAGTTTGACTTTAATTTCTTGTAGTAATTCTAATAGTTCTAATAACCGACCAGGAAATACGGATATCCCTGAAAACTTTGTTTTAGGTGGATTAGTAGAAGATGAAAAAAATGAAGAAAATCTTCAACTTACTTGTATAGCTCATAATGATAATGATCATTATTATGAATGGTCAGAATTAGTTTATGAATATAATGGTGCTTTTAACTATTTTAACGTTAATTTTCCTTTAAAAACTGGAAATCGCTTAACTGTTTATACAGAAAAAGATGTGTATGTAGAAATATCTTTGTTAAATGATGAAAAAGAAGTTGTATATACAAGTATTCCTAATGTAAATGGAGTGTGTTATTTATTTCCTAATTGGTATTCAGATAGCTATAAAATAAGTGTAAAATATTATGATGATACAAATGATGAATATATTGTTGATGAGTTTGATATTATCAAAACTTTAAATTTAAAGTTCATCAAAACTCCGGTAAAAAAAGAAATCATTGATATAATGTTTGTTGTAGATACAACTGCATCAATGGATGATGAACTGATGTATTTGAAAAATGAAATTAGCGATGTTATTGAAAGAGTAAGTTCCTTTAATAGTTGTGATGTAAATGTTGCAGTATTATTATATAAAGATAAAGGTGAAATTTATGAAACACTTTATTCGGAATTTACTAATAATGTTCAAACACAACTTGATTTTTTAAAAAATAAAATTGCTTATGGAGGTGGAGATTACGAAGAAGCTGTAGATGTTGCAATAGAAGAGGCTTATTCAAAATCTTGGTCAGATAAGCGAAGTACGAAACTCCTTGTTCACATTGGTGATGCACCAGCACATGATGAAAATATTGATGATTGGTATAATTCTGTTTTAAATTTATGTAGTAAAGGAATTAGATTAATTACTGTTGCATCAAGTGGTATTAATAAAAAAACTGAATATTTATTTAGATCAATGACATTAATCTCTAATGGAACATATGTTGCCCTTACGAATCATTCCGGTATTGGTGATGAACATATGGATAGTAATGTTGATGTTGAAGTTGTAATTGAATATTTAGATAATTGTTTAGTTAGGCTCATAAATGGTTATCATACTGGTATATTTTATGATCCAATTCCTATAAAGTAAAAAACAGGTTCGTTTGAACCTGTTTTTTTTATAATAATTATTTTTATCTAGAATTATAGTCTAAAATTCTATGTCCTACTGCAGTAGCTGTTGCTTCTGCGGTTGTATTACTTGATGGTAATAACATTGCATGTAGCGCTTCTTTATATGTGATAATATCACCAGCATAGAAATAATTTCCAGAACCAGTTGTAATATCATTTTGTTTAATCATGAAACTTTCATTAATATCTGCTACAAAGTCTAACATACAAATTGATGTCATAACTTTAGTAATCGAAGCTGGAGTTCTTATTGAGTTGATGTCTTTTTCATATAAAATTGTTAAAGGATAATCAGTATATGCAAGGGTATTATTTTTAGGTACTACACATACTGCTGCACTTTCTGCAGAAACAGTGCAATTGCTATTATCTGCATCTTTATCATAGTATTTAATCATTGCTGCATCTAGTGCTTGTCTTGCTGCATCAAAACGATTTCCATCAGCACCTAAAACGATACATGCAAATAATCTTTCATCTGGACCCTCAACTACACAAAGTAGGTTAGATTGGCCATCAACAGTACCAGTTTTTCCACCAAATAAATAATAATAGTCTTCTAAATATGTGCTTTTAACTGTTGTTGAAATATCTACACTTCTAGGTGATTTTCCATTTACTGTTATTGTGTAAGTGTTTTTATGCCAAGTTTCAACTAAATCATTATAGCCGCAAGCATATACAGCAAGTCTTAGTAAATCATAAGCAGTCGTACGATTGTAAAAACCAGCCGCATCTTTAAATGTTGTATTTTGCATACCGATATCTTTAGCTTTTTTATTCATATAAGCCATAAATGTTTCTTTAGCTTCTTTATCTGTATATTCTTGATGGTGTTCGCCAAGTAAATATGATTTTTCTCTTACTACATATTCAGTTGTTGATGAAGTATCTACTTCACCTTTCCATATTTTTAGATAACGTTCATAAAGTTCATCCAATTGTTCTTTGCTTGGAACATTTTTAAAAATAGATAGGTCTACTACAACAGTATCATCGATATATCCATCAAGGTTTGCGGAGATTGCACTACCGATAAAAACATTATCTTCTGATAAAGTTTGAATATCACTTGCTGTTACAAAACCTTCAGTAACAGCTTGAACTGTTGTATTTTGATATTTACTAGAATCTGTACCAAATACGATACCTAAATATCCTTGTTCATATCTTGTACAATTTACTTTAGAAGCAATATAGTATTGTCCACTATATGTTTTACCAGATTTTGCTTGTTGTGAAGTTGTACCTTCTACATACATTGCTTGTTTAGGAGTAAAACTTACTTTTGTTTGTAGTTTTGTTTTACCTGAATAATCTGTATATTCATCAGTTTCAGTATAATAGGAATCCATATTTAATGGAGCAATATTATTTTCTTCAAAAATTTCATAAAATGAATATCCTTCATATGCAATTTCTGCAAGTACTCCAGTTCTTATTGTAACTTCTTCAATATATTCAATAATTAGTAAAACTTGTCCGTTGATTGTTTCAAGATGACAATCTAGATTTTTATTTGTTTCACGATCGATAACATTAATATTACCATCTTTATTAGTAATTGAAGAAATCCAATCTTCTAAAGATCCCTCAAAACCTTGTTTAACTGCCGATTCATATACATTATTAATGCTATTACCAACGATACATGCTTCGTCTTTGTCATAGATTAGTAATAACCAATCTTTTAAAGTTCCATTGAAACCTTGCTTAACAGCAATTTCATAGGCAGCTTTTACTTCACTACTAACACAATCTGGATCAAGTTTTCCAATATTGTTAATTGATGATAACCAGTCTTCTAAAGAACCTGAAAAGCCTTGATTTACCGCAGAATTATAAGCATTTCTAACATCGTTAGCTACACAATTTGGATCAGATGCTCCAATATTATTAATTAATGAAATCCAATCTTTTAAAGTTCCATTAAAACCCTGTTTAACAGCTTCGTCATAAGCGTTCTTAATATCATTGCCAACATGGTAAGATCCAGTTTTTTCATTATTAATGTACCAGTAACCATCATCTCCAATGTATATTGTAGTGTGATCTTTTGCTTGACAACTCGTAGTAAGGGTTGCTAAAACTATAAGTATAAATATTAAATATTTCTTCATTTTTTCCTCCGTTTCTTTAAATATATTATAACATAAAATAATTCTTTTTTTCATTTATTATAATAAGTTTATATCAAAAATATTTAAAC
>JAZSIL010000092.1:0-5774 GCA_045533785.1 Bacilli bacterium | reverse complement strand
ATAGTAAGTAATAAAGGAGACTCTATGCAAATATCTTATTTAATGTACTTTAATGATTTTTTCACAAAACAAATTCCATTTAATGAATTTCAAAATAAAATTGATGAATATATAAAAACAGTAAATCCAGGTGAACTTACACTATTTTGTAATCACATAATTGATGATAGTTTTGTAGAATATGATCCAGACATGGTAATGCTTACATATCTATATCTTTGGTTATTTCCTAATCGTCTTACTCAACAAAGTCAATTAACCGGTGCTGATAATATATATTTAAGTTTTATAAAAAGTGTTATAGATACATATCCCAAAGATTTTAAAGCACCGCTTACTACAATAAAAAAAACATTTAATTATCAAATTTATGAACGCGGTAATATTATTATTATTTTTAATACTACTGAAGTAGATATTAATATTCCACTTCCTGAATCTATTAAAAATGGAGTTCATTATTGTATAAATTGTGGTGATGAAGTTGAGTTTACAGATACTGCTGAACTTTATCCTTATGGTTTTTATCTTATTGAAAAATAAACTGAGAAAAGGTTATTCTTTTCTCAGTTTTTCTATTCAAATATAAACGATAATATTATACCAAGGACACCCGATAATAAAATTATTTGAATAGATGATACTTTCTTTTTAAATAGTTTTAATACAATAAAATATAATATCGTAATAATTACTAATATTATAATTGAAATAAAATTAATATTAACATTAAATGTATCAACATCTATTCCAACACACTTTATTAATAAAGTAAGTCCAGCAAATAAAATTAAAGATACAATTACTGGTCTTACACCTTTAATAAAATTTTTAAAATGCTTATTATCAACTAATTTTTTTAAGCACATTGCAATTAAAAGAATTATTATAAACGAAGGTAACACTACTCCTAATGTTGCAACAGCACTTCCTAATATTCCACCTTGTGTAGAACCAATATATGTAGCCATGTTTACCGCAATAGGCCCTGGAGTTGATTCGCAAATACCAATAAAACTATAAAACTCATCCAGTGTTAACCATCCATTATTAACAACAGTTTCTTTAATTAGTGGAATCATTGCATATCCACCGCCAAATGTAAATAAACCGATTAAAAAGAATTCATAAAATAACGTCCAATAAATCATTAGTTATTTACCTCTTTTTGTTTAATTGCATAATATATTATTCCGATTAATCCACCAAATAAGATAAAGAATATTGATGAGAATTTTATTGTTAAAAGTTCAAACACTATTAATAAAGAAAACACGATACCAAATACAAGAAGTGGGATTAGTTTCTTTTCTATCTTTTTAAACATTGATAAAGCAGTTTTTAAAATTAAAAAGCAAACACCTGCGTTAATACCGACAAATGCATATTTAACTACTTTAAAGCTCATAAACTGTTCAATAAATAAAGAAATTAAAAAGATAATTATAAACGAAGGAACAATAACACCAAGAGTTGCGAAAACACTTCCTAAAATATTCTTTCTTTTATATCCAATATATGTTGCCATATTAATTGCAATAGGCCCAGGAGTTGATTCTGCAATAGTAATTATTTCTAATAATTCTTCTTCTGTAATCCATTTTTTCTTTTCCACAATTGATTCTTTGATTTGAGATATCATTGCATACCCGCCACCAAATGTAAATAATCCTATTTTAAAAAAGGTATAAAATAAGTTTAATAATTGTTTCATTTTCTCACCTCATAATACATTATATCATATATTTATATAAAAAAATAAAAAGCAACCTCTAAAGTTTAGAGGTTGCAATAATATTATTTCTTTCTTAAAATAATTAATGCAAATGCTAATACCGTAAATAGATTAACAAAACTTAATACTCCTAATTTACAATTTGAAGAAGGTTTTGGTTCTTCAGGTTGTGGTAAATTATTATATTTTTGTTCAAATTCATTTTGAATTTTATTAACATTTTCTGTATCAAGTGCATCTTTTACTTTTTCAACATATTCATCAATTAATGCTTTTGCACCTTCTCTTGAAGTATCGAAAGCTTTTATTGTATCTATTGCAGTATTAATTGCAGAATATAATGAGTTTAATTCAGTAAGATAATCATTAAGCTCTTTCTTAGCACTATCTATATATGTAGCGCTATTAGCATAAACAGTGTATTTATCTTCTTTAGTTAAATTATTAAGAATTATTTCTTTTTTGTTAGCTAAATCAAACTTTTTAAACCATTCATCTTTAGCAAGTGTTTCATTAACTGCTGCATCAAGAGCATCTGTAATTTCCTTAATAATTGCATCATATTCAGCTTTAAAGTTATGAGCTTCATTCATTGTTTTAAGTGCAGAAGAAACAATCACTGAAACTTCTTCTAAATTACTTGCATTTTTAAGTGATTCAAGAGCATTAGCTAATGTTGTACTTAATTTTTCTAAGTCAGACGGACTATAGTGTTCTAAATCTAAACCATTATAATGATTATTAAGAACTTCAGTTTGTTTTTGTACTTCTGCTTGAAGTTCTTTTTGCATTTGTTCGTATAAATCATTTAATTCAGATATGTGAGCATTAAGTTCTTTTTTAGCATCTTCAATATAGTCATCACTATTTTTATAAACTTTATATTTATTGATTTCTTTTACTCCATCAATAATTACTTCCATCTTTAACGATAAATTTTGGGATTCTAACCAACTATTTTCCGCAATACTTTCATCAATAATTGCTTTAAGAGATTCTTCTAAATCTTTAATAATTGCTTCATATTCTACTTTGAAATGTGGTGTATCATCCATTTCTAAAATTGCATCACTAACTATCTTTTCAATTTCTCCTTTAGATTTAGCATTATCAATAGCTTCAATTCCGTCTTCTAAAAGACCTTGTAAATTCTTTTGATCTTGGCTTTCATAATATTCTAATTCTAATGTTGCAAAATGATCATTTAGTGTTTTTTTAGCAGTTACTATTACTTCAGCTAATTCTTCACTTAAAACTAAGAATTTATCCATTTCAGCTTTAAACTCTTCTATTAAAGCGTTTAAGTCATTTAATGTTGGCTGAATGTTAATTTGTTCATTAGTAGAAGCTATGTATGCTTCCATTAATAGTCTAGTATCAGTAGTATAATTGTCTAAATCTTTATATTTACTAGCAAATTCGACAGCATTATATTTTTCAGCAAGTAATTTAATAGCATTATTTAATACTTGTACATTACTTACTTTTGCTTGTTCTTCAGTAGATAATACATCATATAAAGCTTTTACTTCTTCAAGTTGTGTTTCATCTTCAAATTTAATAACTGAAGGTAATTTATTGATTGCTTCAATTACATTTTCATGAGTTACTGTAACATCTTCAGTCGTAACTGGTTCTGAGATTTCATTTGCTAGATTCACTGAAGATACATAATATACATAGTCTTTTGTATCTTCAACCGCAACACTCAAATCAGTACCATAATAATATATATGATCAATATTTTCTTGATTTAACACATTTCCACGTTTTACTTTATAAACTACATACCCACGAACATTATCACATGCATCATATGTCATATAGCCATCTTTAATTTGAACATTTTCCACTTTAACTGTATCATAAATATTAGCATAGTATTTCTTAACATCACCAGGTATTTTTTTACTGAAATAATCATCTTTAACAATATCCATACCTGTTTTAGTATAAACATTAGATGAATCTAAATAATTATAACTATAGAATGAGAAACCACCAACTTCATCATACATTTCAGCATTTAAGATTTGGTCTCTTACTTCATATTTATTCTTACACCAATTACTATTATCAGCAGGCATATAAATCCCCATTCCTAAATATAGGTTAACATTTTTTTTAGCAACAGCCCAACTCCACCATCTAGATAAAGAACCAAATTGAGCAACAGTTTGTTCTAATGACCAATATGTTTGAGGCATAATATAGTCAATCCATTCTTCGTTAATCCATTTTAATGTATCTGAATATAAATAATTACCGTAATGAGCAAAACCTGCAGTATTTGAATAAAGCGGAGATGTTAAATTACCATTAGAATCATATTTAGGAGTTGTTGAATAACCACCATTTTGATAAATACCACTAGGAGAAATACCAAGTTGAATAGCTTTATTGTGTTCTTTATTATAAGATCTTAGTTCATTAGATAAATCTTCAATAAATAAATCGACTTGTTCTCTTTTCCAATCACCTGATTTATCAGTTTCAACACCAGAGATATAGAAATAATCATCAAAATGAATTGCATCTACATCATAATTTTCTACAACTTCCATACAAGAGTCAACAATAAAATCACGGTTAGACTGAATACCTGGGTTTAAAATAATTGAATTACCTGATTGAAGTAATTTGCTTGAATCATTTACTGGATTAACTGCAGGAATTGAGCCTGATACATATTGAGTGCTACCACCATTTGTTGAAATTCTATAAGGGTTAAGCCATGCATGAAATTCAATTCCTCTTTTATGAGTTTCTTCAATCGCCCATGCAAGTGGATCAAATTCATCAAAATTTACATTAGCAAACCAACTAGCTACTGGATTTAATTCTGATTTATATAATGCATTATTATGAGTACGAACATGGAAAATAATACAGTTTAAACCATATGTTTCCATCTTATCTAAAACATATTTATAATCAGCTTTCCATTTTTCTTCATTTGAATAAGAAGGAAGACTACCAACAAAGTTAGACACCCAACAAGCTCTTAAGTTTTGTGTCGGATAATTATATTCTTTTAATCTCATAACTGGTTCACTAGAATTACGATGATATACAACATTTCCTTTATCATCTGTAACTTCTACTAAATTACTAGCTGCATCAACAGGCACATTTTTATTTACTTTAGAATTTGTAACAATAAAAACAGTACAAATTATTAAAGATAAACAAACAAATAACTTAACTAATTTTTTCATTTTACCTCCATTAATTTTTATTTATTTCTCTTTATATTCATTATATCAAAAACATATAAAAAACTCCAACTCTTTGCTACTTTCACAATAATTATAACATATATATATTAATTTTTAATTAACATTTTTTGGAAATTATATATTTATAATAATTGTTTATACTAAACTTGAAGGAGATTTTATTATGACACAAAAAGAATTACTTTACATAATGGATACAGTAAACCATTTAAAACATTTTGCTGAAAGTTTAAATGAAGTCAAAGGTGAACTTCAAAATGAATCATCTAAACAAGTAGTTTGTAGTGTATTATCTGATGCTATTTGCGCATATAAAGAATACACAAGTTTAGTTTGTACAGGAGGTTGTTGCTAATGAATGATAAGTTTTATTTAGAATCACTTCTAACTGAATGTAAAGCTCTTTGTAATTTACTATTTGCAGCAACTACAGAAAGTTCAAACGTTGAAGTGCATCAAAAATTTCAAACAGGATTAAATGTTTGTTTAGAATGGCAAAATGCTATTTTTAAACATATGGAACAAATGGGTTACTACAAACAAGAAAATGTGGAACAACAAGAAATTAACCAAGAAAAAGCAAACGTTCAACCACTTAATATTGAATACCCTACTCCTTGTAGATAAGAAAATATGGTAAGTATAAACTTACCATATTTTTATCATAATTGTTTAATTATTTCATATATATTATTGAAAGGAATTTTTTTAGTATGAACAAAAAATTAAAAAATATTTTATTCTTTATACTTGGTTTATTTGTTTATTTCTTACCATCAATTTTATTTAGAAGTGATACT
>JAZSIL010000095.1:0-2218 GCA_045533785.1 Bacilli bacterium | reverse complement strand
ATAATAACTTGTCTGAAGTTGCGAAAATATTAAAACGTAATAAATCTAAGATTAAATGGGATAATATTATTAATAGATTACAAAAAGAAAGTGAGATGTATTCCAATGCTAAGTAGTTTAATGTTTCTTACAGAAAATACTGATAATATTTATAATGCAACTTGGTATATTGTAATGGTAATTTTATTGTTACTGTTATTATCACCATGGGTGTTTATTATTCTTAAATTTGGTGTTTATCGTAAACTTCGTGTTAGATTTATCATTGAAGAGGGAAAAGAGTTAGAACCCTTATATTTAAAAAAAGGATCTGAAATTATTCTTCCTGAGGCACCTGAAATTGAAGGAAAAACATTTATTGGCTGGTTTATTGACAAAGAACTTACAGAAGAATATATTCCTATCCCAATGCCTAATTATAATATGAAGTTATATGCAAAATATGAATAAGCAGCTTTGCTGCTTTTTTTGTTTGCATAAATTAATAAAATTAAAAACAATATTAATTTTATTGATTAATATATTAAAAAAATTAATTATTTTAATTGACAAAATTAATATAATGGAGTATAATCTTGATTGAGGTGATAATTATGAATAATAAAGTAATTGGTACTTGTCCTGTTTGTGGTAAGAATTTAACTGTAAGTGTACTTAAGTGTGATGGGTGTGATACTAGTATTCATGGAAGTTTTAATCTATCTAAATTTGATTATTTAAGTGTTCAACAGCAGGAGTTCGCATTTGTGTTTATTAAAAATGGTGGTAATATTAAACTTATTGAAAAAGAACTTAATATTTCTTATCCAACAGTAAAGAAAAATTTAGATGATTTAATTAATGCACTTGGATTTGAAAATATTAATGAAACAATTGTAGATAAACCTTCAAAAGAAGACGTATATAGAGCTTTAAAAAATGGTGAAATTACTTTTGAAGAAGCAGAAGAAATGTTAAAGGAGGTATAATATGACAAAAGAAGAATATTTAATTTCTTTAGAACTTGCACTTGCTAATGCAGGTGTTAAGGATCACTTTGAGATAGTTGAAAAATACCGTAAACGTTTTGAACTTGCTGCGCTTGCTGACATGACAGTAGATGAAGCAATTAAGATGATGGGAAGTGTTGAATCCGTTGTTAAGAAATATGTTGGGGAAGAAAAAAGCTCTTATTTTGAAGTTTATACATTTAAGTTAGATGATGCTTTAGCAAGTGAAATTGTTATTAAAAATGGTTCAAAACCAGGGATTGTTGTTAATGTTGATGAGGAATTAATCGATAAACTAAATATACATCATCAAGATAATAAACTTTTGATTACTGATAAATTTGGCAAATCTTTTTTTAGAAAAAGTCGTGGTTTGATTCTTATTGAAATAGGTGATAATATTAAGTTTGATAAATTTGAAGTTTCAACTATTTCTTGTGATGTTGAGGTTGGTTGTATTAATGCTATTAAAACAGTCTTTTATACTGTTTCTGGGGATTTTGATATTGAAAAAATTGTATCAGAAGATGTATTGTTAAATAGTGTTAGTGGTGATTTTAGCGTTAGCAGAATTAAAACTAACGACATTCGTATCAATACTGTTAGTGGCGATGTTGATGTTTCTTATATTGAAGCGGATAAAGCAATTTTTGATACAATTAGTGGCGATATAAATGTATGTGGGAAATTAAAACTAAAGCGTGGTTCTAGTATAACTGGATCTATTAATTATAAGGCTGTAAATTAGAAAGGTGTTATTAAATATGAGTCAAAAATATTATGATGAAAATGGAGTGGAAATTAACGTGAATAAAAATATTAGATCAAAAATATCAAGAAAAGTATCTGCTGTTACACCAATTCTTTGTACTGCTGCATTCTTTTATTTAGGCTTATTTGAAGGATTGTGGCACCCAGGTTGGGTTGTGTTTACTGCAATCCCGCTTGTAGAAATTCTTTTATCGATATATACACAAGAAGGAAAAGCTAAGTGGGTTTCAATTTCAGTAATCTTTAGTATCATTGCATATATTGTACTAGGTATTTTAACTAATGAATGGTGGAAAGTTTGGTTAGTGTTCTTTATAATTCCTATTACTGCAATAATTGCTGAATAAGATAAATTATGAAAAAAAATTTATTTTCAATACTAATTGTATTGCCTTTTATTCTTGTTATTGGATGTTCTTGTGAAAATAAAGATTTAAAAAGTAATTTAGATGAAGATG
>JAZSIL010000122.1:0-4904 GCA_045533785.1 Bacilli bacterium | reverse complement strand
TCATAATTCTAATTCCTCATTTCGTATTATCAATTATAATATAATTATAGATTTTTTTCTATTGTTTAACAAAAGAAAATTATAGCAAATGAATTTCATGAAACATATTTTTTCAGTATTTTTTAAGGAAAATTAAATTATTATAAATCAAAATTAAAATACACTAAAAATAAAAACATTTTAATTTTAGAATTAAGTAAATTTTAAAAAAATATATAATTTATATAAAGAATAAAAGTGACACAACACATAAATTGCGTCACTTCTATTTTGACAACATTTTTAAAAAAATGTCCTTTTAATAATACATTATAATTAAGAATATAAATTATTTTCCATCAAAAATATTACATCTTTTTTTTCTTTATTAGTACTACTTACATTTTTATAAAGATAAGAAAAAATTATTTCTTTTCTATCATCATTGTAGCCGAACCAGTAAGAGAATATTCGAAAATCATCTGGTTCTTGATATCCATGTTCTCCTAAAAAATAATCATAATGAATTTCTCGGTAAACTGTTCCATTAATATCAAAAAACTCTTCATAATTTATATCATCTGATTCATAAGATAACAATACTGGCGTTTCCACAAATTTATATTCAGTTAAGATTTTTTCTTTAATTAGATCATAATCTTCTTCACATTTTATGACATACGAATATGACTCCACAGCGAATTTATCAAATGTCAAATTATACTCTGGAATTAAAGCTTTATGACCGAAGCAATAATAAAACTTTGTATCATATTTATTTTCATAATCTTCATATTGTAAAAAATCATAATAAAATATTTTAAAATGCTCCTCATAATTTAAAGAATAGTCTTCAGGAGAATATAAAATATCTTTATTTTCTCCTTTAAAAGGCATAAATACATTATTATATAAATAAACAAATAAACTAAAAAGCATTACTATAATAATAAAAGAAAATAATATAACAAATTTTTTCTTCATATCTTATTTGATAAAAATTTTTTTAACATCAACGTATTAAAAAATTTTTATTATTTACCATCCTTTCGTTTCTGTTTTTATACTATTTTTATCAATATAATAGATGTTCGTTTAACATATCCATCACATTTCAACTTTATATTTTTTAAAATAACCAGTAAATGTACCAAAAAGAATCATCTTTTAAATTTTTATCACAATCAACAGATTTAGAGCATGCTCCCCAATCACCTTTTTTATAAAGAGAATATGCAAAATTATGTGCTTTCCATTCAGAAAGGTAGCTCTTTAACGTGCGAGTATAACCAAATGATTTATAATCATCACTATTCATAATTATATTCAATACTCTTTTCATATCTGCTTCATTATTATATTTGTAAGAATCAACAATTTGAAAATAAGATTCCTTAATTGTTACTATAATTTCCCCTTCTGGATTATTACCATTAATATTTAAATCATCTTCTGAAATTTCACTCTCACATTTTTGTGAACTATCAGGATTATGTGAACTACCAGAATTTTGTAAACAATCATATTTTTGTGTGGTATCGGATTTTAATACAATTGCACAAAAAGTAATTATAATTAGTACGCCCCACCAAGCAATATGACCACTGTTATCTACATACATTATTGGATTATTATTACAATACGTATATAAATTACATCCATTAACAATTGATGTATCTAAATAAGATATTTCATCTTGTGATATCAATCTTATTATTTCTGGACTATAGTATCTAGATCTACAGTAGTAAAGATTAGTTTCAACATCATATCGTTCAACACTATATTTTAGCAATAAAGTTTAATTGGTTAGTCATTGCATTACCGTAATTAATATCTTTTACATTTATATTATAACACATTTTTATTAGAATGCAAAATTATATAGAAAAAAGAGAAGAGTTACATTGCAAATCTATTTATAAAAACCATAAAATTTAGTATAATTAAAATATAAAGAGGAAAATAAAATGGAAACAATAATTTGCCTAATCAGACACGGTCAAACAGATTGGAACAAACAAAAACTAATCCAAGGTAGAATTGATAACCCTTTAAATGAAGAAGGAATTAAACAAGTAACTTTAGTTGGACAAATGTTAAAAGAAAAAGATCCAGATTGGGATATCATTATCGCAAGTCCCCTAAACCGCACAATCCATTCTGCTAAAATAATTGCTAATGAACTAAATTACAATGGTGAAATAATTATTAACAACGATGTTATTGAAAGAGATTTTGGTAAAGCAGAAGGTGAGTCTATTTGTGAAGAAATCTATGATAAAATAAAACGCGATGATGTAGAAGATTTAGAAAAAAGTTTTGAACTACAAGAAAGAGCTTATAATGCAATAATCAATATCGCAAATAAATATCAGGGTAAAAAAATATTAATTGCAACACACTCTCATTTTATTAAGGGTTTTTTTACAAAAATATCTAATGAATTCACATTTACATCACCTTTATATAACGCATCTAGAAATTATATTTTTATAGATAACAACAAAGTAACTAAATATATCTTTAACTTAAATGACTAAAGCAGGTTCAAATTTGAACCTGCTTTTATTATTCACTATACATATCTATTGCGTTTCTAAACTCAAACAGTAATTTAATATAACTTTCATAGTACATAATGAATTCATCATTTTTAATCATATCTAGTATTTCATCCATACTAGCCCATGAAACTTCTGAAACTTCCGATTCTTGAAGTTTTAATGTAGATAAATCAATATCATCAACATTAATTAAATATACATCGTCAAATCCATCTTCAAAAGTAAATGTAAAATTACATCTTGTATTAGTTAAATCAATATCTAAGCCAATCTCTTCTTTTATTTCACGAGTTGCAGATTCTCCACTAGTTTCACCAGCAGTTACACAACCACCAACACTAATATCCCATTTACTACCCCAATGTTTATGAGCTGCTCTTTTTTGAATAAGCATTTTACCTTCTTTATTAAAGATACACATATGAACTACTAATCGATAATATCCTTTAGGTACTTTAACTCCACGTGATACTTGGATATTAGTTAAACGTTTATCTTTATCATATAAGTCTAAAATTTCCATCTTAACCTCCTAATAACATTGCAATTGCATATAAAACTACCATATGCAGTGGATAGAAAATATAAAATAAATATTTTAAATTTAATTTACCTTTTTTACCATTATAAAATAGTATAAATAAACAAGCAATCATTCCATAAAGTTGCGTAATATATGTTGTAAAATAATGCATCAAAACCATCGCAACACATATAAGAATAATATTAATAAATAAATGTATCTGTTTAATATACTTTCTTACTAAATACATAGTTACAGGTAAAAAGATTGAATATATCCCATAATTAGAATAAAAATACGTTGTATTCTTATCCACTAAAACAATCGAACTAGCAAGTAGTAATGTACATACGATTAAAAGAACAGTCATTAAAACTTTTTTCTCTCTAATAAAGATATCTATAAAATCAATGATGTAACACAAGCCAACTGCAATCGAAAAATGAATAAAGATCGAAAAGTCAGTCATTCCTGTAGCTATATAAAGAACTACTTGCATCACCACTGCAAAACCACTCATAACAACTAAATGTCTTAACTTATTTCTTGTATAAAAACACCCTTCTGCAAGTAAAAATGCAAATATTGGAAAAGCAATTCTTCCTATAATTCTAAGAATAGAAACCGTAGGAAAAAGTATAACCCCCATATGATCAATCAGCATTGTAATACAAGCTATAATTTTTAACATATTATTTGAAAAAATACCATATTTCATTTTATTAATTTTACTTTCCTAATTTTTAATATTTATTAATTTACTAAAATATTATACCAAATAATTTATTTTTTTTCAAAAAAAGAGTTAGTCTTTTAACTAACCCTTTTAGTAATCACATTTTTCAATACCCTAAACTTTCCAGTACTTCTTTATATATAGGTTCAATTTCTTTAAGTTTAGTAGCTGGAGTGTCTACACTTGACATCATACCATAACAAACTAGCCAGAATCCGTTAGGACCAAAGTGTGATCCATCACCAACTGTCATTGAAAGTACTTCCATTAATTCATAGTATGATAATGAAGAATCTTGAACAGACATTACAACTTCAACGTCAATTTGTTTGTCAAGTTTCTTATTTAAGTATAGACGGTAACCATCATCAGCGGTTAATCCTTCATCATCTGGATCTGGTTGCATAGCAGCCATTAAGTCGTGTAAAATATTAAATGCAATAGAAGTATTAATACCGTTTTGACCTTCACCAGCATAGTTAATTAATGAATAACAAGAACTACCAGTATAAGGAATCTTGAAATTAGATTCAGATAAATCGATACCATAAATTGGTTCACCAGTATTAGTTGTTAATGTTTCATTTGTTCTTGTAGTTAATGGTTCATTAACTTCAACTAAGTTACCTTCAGTATCTTCATATGAATAAGGAGCAGTATATGGAGTTACTGTTGTATTATCATCGATTGGATAAGGAACCATACCAATTTCGAATGTAATACCTTCACCTGTTTCTTCATCATATGGTGTGAAACGTGTAGGTTCTTTTAAGAACCATAAGCTACCTGTATGAAGTAATGTCTTACCAGCTACGAAGTTTGTAGATACATCTTGAACACCATGTTTAATATCCCAGTAACCTTCTTTATAATAAGCTTTCATCTTATCAACGATATTAGTAACAGCAGATTTAGTGAACATAATAGTACCACGAGAAGCATTAACTAATTGGTTACCTTGAGCAGGAGCAGCACCGATAATGAATTCAGCATAACCACAGTCAATAGCAAATTCGCCAGAACCAAGTTGTACTTGAGCATCTTTTACCCATTGATCAAAGTTAGACCAAGTCCATTCACCTTTGAACCACATTTCAGC
>JAZSIL010000100.1:0-2143 GCA_045533785.1 Bacilli bacterium | reverse complement strand
TTAATAATAATTACTTTATTAACTTCATTTATATGCTATAAAATGGCATTTTATTCAAAAAATAATCACAAAAAAACAAGTGAAATTAATCTTCCAAATAATGAAATATTTAATAATTTTAAACCATTAATTATATCTGATATTGAAAATGCAAGAAAAATGGAGTTTAAAGAATTTAGTATAAAATCATATGACGGCTTAACATTATATGGTAAATACTTTGAATCATTCAAAAATGCACCTATTGAAATAATGTTTCACGGATATCGCGGTGATGGTGAAAGAGACTTAAGTACAGGTATCAGACGTGCAAAAGAATGCGAAAGAAACGTATTAATTATAGATCAAAGAGGTCATGGAAAAAGTGAAGGTCATACAATATCCTTTGGTATAAAAGAAAGATTTGACTGCTTATCTTGGATTAACTTAGTAATTAAAGAATTTGGAGATGATGTAGAAATCATTCTAACAGGTATCTCAATGGGAGCTGCAACAGTAATGATGGCGTCAAACCTAGAACTACCAAAAAACGTAAAAGGTATCTTAGCAGATTGCGGTTATGATACACCAAAAAATATTATTAAAAAATACATTAGTGATATGCATTTACCTGCAAACATTTTCTATCCATTTGTAAAACTTGGTGCACTTCTTTTTGGTCACTTTAATGTTGATAGCGCTTCACCACTTGAGTCAGTAAAAAATGCAAAAGTCCCTATTATTTTCATTCATGGAGAATGTGATACCTTTGTACCATATTCAATGAGTAAAAAACTTTACGACGCATGTACTAGTAAAAAACATCTTACAATCATCAAAAATGCAGAACATGGTATAAGTTACTTATTCGATCCAGTTCTTTATGTAACTGAACTTGAAAACTTCTTTAAAAACAAAAAATAGAACCAATGGTTCTATTTTTTTATATTATATTGATATATTTCTTCTACCGCAAAACCAATCTTTGTTATCACATTCGGCTTCTTAGGATAAACAAAATAAGAATCATCCTCAGTATTAATAACAAAACAATCTTCATGTCTTACATGAACATAATCATATTCAATATGTAGTGAGTTTGCTTGAAGCGGAGTTCTTATAATACGATAAGGAGCATTATTATAATAACCTTCTAATATAAATCCCTCATTAATTGTATGCGATACTTTCGCTTTACCAAGGTATGGTACACTAGTAGTACGAGGTAATGAATAAACTTCTACATCATCAACAAAACTGTATGTTCCATTTAATACCTCTTTTTTTACTTCTTCTTTTTCCCACAAGTACCAATCAGGAACATGACTAAATTCAGTGTTACCATCAAATGCTGATAGGGTTCCATCTTCGTTTAAATTCCATTTTTTACCACATTCTTCACAATAAAGCACTGTGCCTTTTGAATTCATTTTACTCTCTGTCTTACAGCAAGGACATTTATATAAGATCTTATGAATTCCTTCTGCACGATATTTTTCAGTTATTAAAATATTATTATCTTTTTGATACTTATAATCATCATATACAAATGCCTCTTTAATAATTTTATTAATTTCATCAACACTTAATGATTCAACTTGTTCTTTCGTTAGTACTTGTGTGAGTGTTGTATGAAATGGTACTTTACGTTTTTTTCTAAAGTTCCAAAATGGTGTATGTAAATGATTACCTCTATGAATTACAACAACAACAGCTACACCGCATTTTTTAATTAGTTTTCCAAGTGAATCTGGAATATATGAAGTAATACCACATGCGGAGTATCTTGCTTCAGGGTACATTCCAAGTACATCACCACGAGCAAGCACTTTTTTAATTGACTTAATTAAATGAAGATCATTAGAAAACTTTCTCGTACATATTCCGCCAATTAGTCTCATTAGCCATGCTCTTCTTATATATCCATCAATATTAATAACATTATTAACACGATGAGGGAATGTTCCAAGAGCTGCAAGTTCAAAATCAATAAAATATTCATGATTAGATAACATAAAATAAGGAGGTTTTAATCCTTCCATATTTATCTTTTCAACCTTGTATTTCTTTCCTATCATTGCAAATTTACTTAAAATCCAAATTAAAACGACAATGAATAATGATTGTCTTATTGGATATCTTGCAGTTTTAAATCTCTTCTTAT
>JAZSIL010000266.1:0-3639 GCA_045533785.1 Bacilli bacterium | reverse complement strand
ATAATACCTAAACAAATTCCCAAAATAAATAATAATTTATTAAGTATTTTTTTATTATGTTTATGTGAATGACAACAACATTCATGTTCATGGCAACAACTTTTATGCTCATGATGCTCATGGCAACAATCATGACTGTGTTCATTATGCTCATGATGACAACATTCGTGATTATGTTCATGATGATGTTGCTCTTCTTTTTCTTCTATCCATTGCTCACTTAACTCTGCATCAGGTTCTAACTTTTTAATTAATTGTTCTAATTCTTTTATATCTAATGTTTTATCTTTAAAAGTGATAATAATTTTTTTAGATAAAAAGTTTACTCTTGCTTCAAGTATATAATCATGTTTATTAAGTGATTGTTCTACTTTATAAGCACAATTTGGGCAATCAATCCCTGTAAAATAATATTCATATGTTTTCATATACTATTCCCCATGTTCTAAGTGCATTATTGTTGTATTAATGATATCTCCAACATGTTCATCATCAATTGAATAGAAAATCATTTTTCCTACTCTTCTATATTTTACAAGTCTTGCGCCTCTTAGTATTCTTAATTGATATGATACTGCAGTTTGGCTCATATCTACAATTTCTGCGATATCTCCTACACAAAGTTCTTTTTTAGTTAAAGCATATATTATTTTCATTCTAGTATAGTCTGCCATTATTTTATAGAATTCTGTTAAAGTATAAACTAAGTCATTATTAATTTGTTCTTTATCCATATTTAACTCCTTTATATAAGCAACAACACATATGTGTTATCTTTTATATGTGTGTGTACGCATATATTATACAATATTATATTCATAATTACAAGAAAAAAGACTGTTATTTCGTAACAGTCTCATCATTTACATTATTTTTTTCTTTTCTTTCTTTTAAAACAGCTTTATATGCAGGAATTACTTTAACTAAAAACATAATAATACCTATTAAAGTAAATAAAGCAACTAAAAACCATAAATATAATATCTCAGGATTTCCATCCTTTTCAGAATCTCTAAACACTAAATAACCTAGTAAAAAACCAATACCAGCCATACCAAAGATTTTCCAAATTGATGAAGTTAATGTTTCTTTGAATCGTTGTTCTTTATATGTCTTATTTTCCATATTATTTTTCAATATCCATTACTTTATTTACTCTACGTTCATGACGTCCACCAGCAAAACTAGTATTTAAAAATTCATCAACAATTTCAAAAGCTAACGATTGTTTAGTATCTTTAGCAGCAAGGCATAAAACATTGGCGTTATTATGTTCTCTTGTAAGATGTGCATTTTCAATACTGCCAACAAGTGCCGCACGTATTCCTTTTACTTTATTTGCAGCCATTGACATACCAATTCCAGTATAACAAACTAAAATTCCAAAATCAGCTTTATTATCCTTTACTGCGCATGCAGCTGGATATGCAAAATCAGGATAGTCGCATGACTCACTAGAGTTTGTACCATAATCAATTACTTCAATAGATTTATTCTTTAAATAATTTTTAATTTCTTCTTTTAATGAAAGACCAGCATGGTCACTTGCTATAGATATTACCATATTTTTCACCTCTATCATTATTATATCATATTTTGCTTATTTAAACTATTATTTATGCTTATTAAGATAATTTATCATAAAAATAACTACGATATTCTATTTCGTTACTTTCTTCAAACTCATATCCAAAATATTCTGGATAAAGAAGGGTCCAAAAGTTATTTCCTTTTGCTTCACTTATTTCAATTAGTAATGTTTCATAACTTCCTGATGGGATAAATTTCCCTTTATATGCCTTAGCTGGATAGTAACTAACACATTTCTTTATTGTTAATTTATTATATAAATCAATACTTAAATTATTTTTCAATAAAACTTTTAAGTTATTCTCTGTTAAAGTATTATAACTAAGTTTATTTTCATTAAATAGTTTCTCAATTGTATTTTTAATTATCGTCTTATCTAATATATCCGATTCAATATTAGAATTTGCAATAATTCTT
Source organism: Bacilli bacterium (assembly GCA_045533785.1). GTDB lineage: Bacteria > Bacillota_I > Bacilli_A > ML615J-28 > CAG-313 > UBA1737. The sequence goes on along the minus strand of JAZSIL010000266.1, from coordinate 1,632 downwards.
AATCTTACATAATCTTCTTTTTTACTGCAACTAAAACTAAAAACACAAGAAGATAATACTAAAAAAACTAACATCCATTTTTTCATAAAAAATCACCAATCCTATTTTTACCATAGAATTGGTGTTTTATACATTTATAATTTTATATCTCCTTGTCTTAAGATAATAGCATCTCCTTTAGATACATCTACAATAGTAGATGAAACTTTGGACACAACTTCTTTATCTTCTATAATGTAATCTATTTTATCACCGAAATATTTAATAATCTCATCTAAGTCATTTAATGGCGGATTATTACTAATATTTACACTAGTTGTTGCAAGAGGTCCAAATTTTTGAAGTACTGATAATGCTACTTTAGAATTAGGCATTCTAAAACCTATTGTTGGAAGTCCTTTAGTAAAGTTATCACAAAGAGCATCTTTTTTATTAAAAATAATTGTTAATGCCCCAGGCCAATACGTAGCCATATATTCTTTTGCTATATCAGGACATTCTTTAACATAGGGTAATATGGCCTCAGCATTTGGAACTAATATAGCAAGTGGTTTTGATAAATCTCGATTTTTTAATTCATAAATTTTATCTAATGCTATATCATCACCTAATATACAACCAACACCATACACAGTATCGGTAGGAAAACATATAATCTTACCAATGAGATCTTCTTTTTTTAGTTTATTTAAATCTTTTACAAACATCATTTTCACCTATTTATTAATAATAACCGTAAATCTATCATTTTCGCTTAAATCTTTAATTATTTCACATGTTGAATCTGGATAATATTTATCAATTACTTTTAACATTAATTCTTTTTGCTTATATCCATGTTCAAATAAAATAATATTTGGTTTATTTAGAATTTTATGAGCATCACTTAAAATCTTATCATAGCATGCCATACCTTGTTCTTCTGCAAATAACGCAAGATGCGGTTCATTTTTAATAACTAATGGATCAACTTCATCATCATAAGCAACATACGGTGGATTAGATACTAGGATATCAAATTTTAAATTATTCTCAATTAGAGGTTTTAGTAAATCACCTTCAAAAAAAGTAACATTTGCATTATTATCTTTAGCATTTTCTTTTGCTATAGAAAGAGCCATTTTTGAAATATCTGTTGCATAAAGAGTCATATTAGGTTCTTCTTTTGCAAGTGCTATACTTATTGCACCACTACCTGTTCCTATATCACAAACATTAACTTTTTTTCCTTTAAATATTTCATCATAATATTCTAAAACATATCCTACCAATTCTTCTGTTTCACATCTTGGAATTAAGACATCTTTAGATACTTTAATTTTATATCCGTAAAAATACGTATATCCTAAAATATGTTGAACAGGTATAAAATCATTAACATATTTACTAATAGAACTTTCAAATATATTTAATTTACCTAATTCTATTTCATCATCATAATGTGCAAGAAAAGTTGCACCATCAAAATTAGATAATTCTAAGATTAATAGTTTAATTGCTTCTATTTCTAAATTTTTTTCTTTACAAATAATTGCATATTTATTAAGTAATTCTCGATATGTCATATTTCACCTCTAAAATCAGCTATTAAATACATCTATATATAATCTAAATTTAAATATTAAATGACCC
>JAZSIL010000045.1:0-4242 GCA_045533785.1 Bacilli bacterium | reverse complement strand
TCAAGCAGATTTATTACTTGTGAATACAACGGCTGTCCGATAAAATGTGTACTTTTGCCCATGGTTATTATGTCGTTTTTAGCTGAACCAAAGTAACCACAAAGGGCTGAAATCTGCAAATGGATTCAGCCCTATTTTTTTATTCAGTCAAAAAAGTTTTATCGGACACTCATAATTAAATTTTTGATATCTCCTTATTTGTCTATTCTTTACATCTGTTAAATTTGTTATATCTATTAATTATATCTTAAAAAATATAATAAAACTATACTTTAATAAATTTTGCATTATGTTGTAAAATATTCTCTGTTATTTTTTCTTGAGTTTCATTGTCTTTTTAGTAATTATTTGTAGATTCGCACATTACGCATAGTAGAATGCAGAAACAGATTTTTAATGTATCTATTCTGTTTAAATTTAGTAACAATAATTCTTCAACTTTATGGGAGACAATTATAAACATAAAAGAAATGGGGGCAATAATTCATTAAAAATGATTTTTGACCCATATAAAGAAAGTAGTTATGTTAATTCAGATAGTATAGAAACATTTGAACCATGTGGAATAATCCCTAATTGCATAATGGGATATAATGGAGCTATTTATGATAGTCAAACACATAACATTTATATCTACAAAATCTCTGCAATAACTGCGGCTATTAAATACAACGGTATATATAAATTCCCAACAGATGATACTAATGCCATTAGATATGCAGCTGCATTTTATGATAAAAACGTATTTAACCATCTGACTTCAGTTAGCAATAAAGAATATAAGCCAACAGATGGTAATAAAATCAGTTATTTTGTCCATAGCTTCGGTTGTATAACTAATCTACAAGCTGCTAATAACGCTTTAGATTGGCTCGTGGTTCCGAGAGAATTATTTAATTCTGAGATAGATAATGATTTTATATATCTTTTTGTTTGTATTAAAAATAAATTTAACCCACAAATACTAAATTATATAATCCCATCAGATACTCCTTTTTATTGGGATTACCCCGTTGCAACTTCATTATATGATAAGCAACCATTGTCCGAGTCAAACATATTATTAGGGGCAGTAAGAACATTATCTTCGGAAATAAATAAATTTGTAGTTTTAGCAGGAAATTTTATTTGGAATAATCCTAAAGAAATATTAGAGTGTAAATCTGAACTCTGCACAGTCTATAGTCGCACAGCTAATTTTGTGGATAAAAATGGTATTGTATATAATAATATCTCATTAGACATATATGTTTATTCTGATAAGATTAATAATAGTGTAAATGCATTCGTTTGGTGTAGTGGCAATGAAGATGACTTGGTAAAGAAGTCTTATATCCAAAATTACTATACCAATGAGGGTGAACAAATATCTGACAACTATAATTACATTTTAAGTTCTCTATCGTTAAATACGATTTTTAATTCGTTTGTTGCTTTGACAAAAGGATCGTTTGATAATTATGCCCGATATATTATTAGAACTCTTGCATGCCAACCTCAAGGATGTCGTTCAATATCTATCGAAGGTAATCTAAGTCGCCTAATGGGTGGTGCCTTAAATAAAATTGCTGAGATATTAATTGGGGCTAAAGAGAACAAGGAATTAAGGCAAGAAGAATATTATCAAATTCAAACTTTGTTTTCTCTTAATGGAAGTGTCATGTGGTATGATTCTCCAACCAAACTATTGGATTTAAGAGACGAATTAAATTTGCCATATAAAATTGACTCAGATAAAAACAACGATAAATTTATCGAACAGAAAGCCGAGATGGTATTTTATTTGAGAGAGGTTTTAGGCATTAAAACTGGTTCTAATGGTTGCGAAGCAGTGAAGTGTATCATCTCAAGTATTTTCTCAAAGTTAGATTCATATAATTTTGACATTGACTATGTTTTTTGCGATATAGAAACAATCTTTAATGACGCTCGCACTCTGAATGTCAGACGATTTGATGAGAATCTTGAGAATGCGTTACAGAATGATTTAGAACAAAAACTTCAATTATCTCTGTCTAAACGTAAAACTGTTCGTGACTTCATTTATGACGATGTTATTTATACAGAAATACTAAATCGTAAGGATATATGGAATGAATTAAACCAAAGAGGATATTTCTTCGACAACTCAAAATTTGATGACATTAAGACTGTCAATCTTTATAATTATGGCATAGCAAACTCAAATTCGTATGAACACCGTCGAAATATCAATGTGTGGGACGCTGTGATGAAGAATTATGAAAATTCTTTATTCTACGATTATATATTTGCCCCGATTCTATCTTTCCCTAGATTCAAAGATACTAAGTGCAGTGTTAATAGTAAACATGAAGCCAAAGGATATATTAACAGGGCAAATATGTTTGAAACTTATTTAGGTGGAACTGTTTCTGTCGGCAATAATATGTATTCTTCGATTCCGATATATGAAGATTATGTTTCTGAAGGTCATAAGAAACTTTCCATGGATAATTGGAAGATTCTCCCCGAAACTCTTGATAGTATTTATCAGTATTTTGTCGGACATATCAATAGAATTAGAGGTACTGAATTATCTTCAGGTGGAAAATTTAATGTCTTTTTCTCTAGTTGGAATTTATGGGCTTTTGAATTAAACAAAAGACTCAAATTCAGAGTAAATAATTCCAATAAAGGGATTACTGATGATGTGACTAACAATAATATTAAGATTGAACAAATTTCTCAACATTATTATAAAGAACTATTATATCATCTATTTTTGTCTTGTCCCGATAAGGCTATTGCTTATTTCAATATCGAATCTAAACGAAATGATAATGAACTCCCATATTATATCGATTTGTTTGAAAACCACCAAAATGAGTCAATAAATAACATTGATTACATACGCCATTACTATACGGATAGTTATGTAAACTTATCTCGTATTTTAAGCAACTTTAACAAATTGACTGGTGGAAAAACTATTCATTCATTAAATAAAACTTTAGCTATTGAACCATGCCCTTTTGTTATTTCAGGTGCTACGACAAATGACAAGAATATATGGAGAATCACAGGTGATATTGAACATAAATTAGAGAAAAATAATAATTCAAACAATATCGAGATTTATATAAATGGGAAAACTATCTCTTTTTTAAATGGTAAGATACAATGTGAAGATGATAATAATGACGAAATTGGTATTTGGGTAACTACTCCTAATAATGTTTTCCCTATTGTTACTTCTAATGCCAATTATTATAGAGATAATAATCCTGTTTATCCGTATAATCTTAACAATAATACTCCACAGTCCGAATCTTTTCCCAATTATAATGCTTTTACTCTATTTGGTGAATTGCCAAAGAACCATGCTGTTTCTCTGAAATTTCAAGTTCAAAAGATTAAAATGTTCTATGCTCGGTTATTATACAGTGGAGCATTAAATCCGATACAAGTTATCATTGGGTATGATAATAATACAAAAAAGGCTAAAATAAATGGGACTCCATTATATATCAAAGGCATTGGAAAAGATGATAATATCATAGGTCTTAATGACGGCTCGATATATCAACTCAATATGTCTATTACTATAAATAAGATAAACGTTGCCGATTTTAATCTAAGTGTTCACTATGAATTGATTGACACAAGCCAATCTAACAGTGTTCTCCTTGAAGGTCATGCTGAGAATATAACATATACCCCAAAACAAGGAAACATAAATTACCTAATGTCGAGATTAGCTATTATTGCTCCTGAAAGTAAGCTAATAGACGCTATTAAAAATTTCTTAAACAACTTTGATATTAAAGAATTTAAGATTTATCATTCCGGTTTGAATATTAAACAAGAAATATTCATTGAACGAAACGGCATTAATTTCTCAAGAGTAAACAAATATAATCCTGCTTATAATAATATGCCGGTTGAATCTTTAGTGGGAGATACTTTTATCGCAAAAATTTCTTGGCTAAATGCCCAAAATGCTGATTTTGAATATAATTTACACTTTACTATTGATTCTGTTAAAAAGAACTTGGAAATGGATATGATTACTTACACTAATGATGGAAGTGTCATTTTTAATAAAGACTTTAATTCTAATCAAAGTCTTATATTTTCAAGTAATAGCGAAGGATATTTCTTAATGAAACTTCCGGTAGTGGCGTCTCTTTCCTCAAAATTCTCACTATCTTTGCGTTCTAAAAATCGCACAGAGATACTTATTACACAGAAAATTAATAATTAAAAAGATATAATTATGAA
>JAZSIL010000053.1:0-2783 GCA_045533785.1 Bacilli bacterium | reverse complement strand
TACAGAATTATTATTAAATAGTTATTTTGAAAATTTAGATGTTGTTTCATCTGATTTAGATTTAATTACTAAGAGTGATACATACGATACAACTGTATCGTATGTATCTTCTAATTTTAACGTATTATCTAATACTGGCCTTTACAATAGACCTTATAATTCTACAAGCATTATATATGAAGTTACAATAACTTATGGTACTACTAGTAAGGTGTGTACTTATGAAGTTGAAGTAGATGGTTATAAAGAATTAACTAATATTGCTTCTAGTTATATTGGTGGTAACTCTTCAACTTATACATCATTAGATAATAATTTATTTGATATTTGTGATATTATTACTTGTGGATTTGCTTATCCTGCTAGTGATGGTACATTTACTACTGGAGATAGTGTTAATTCATATAATTATAAATACTATCTACCAAATATGCAACAATATGTTTTACCTAAAGCACACTCAAAAGGAACTTGGGTAATATTATCTATTTGTGGTACTGATGTTGCGTATGATGAAGCATTTGAAACAATATGTCAAAGTGATGAATTAATCAATACATTTGTTAATAATATAATTGGACTAATTAATACATATGGTTTTGATGGTGTTGATATTGACTGGGAAATTCCATCAGATGGTACACTATTTACTAGACTTATGTCAAAATTATATCCAGCAGTTAAAGCTAATAATCCAAATCACTTAGTTACTGCTGCTATCGGTGGTGGTTCTTGGCAACCAAAAAAATATGATTTAGAAAATTCTAAAAATTACATTGATTATATTAACATTATGACATATAATATGTCTACTGCTGAAGGATATCATCATACTCCATTATATAGATCAAGTAGTTCAAGTGCTTATCATAACTTAGAAAACAAAGTTGCTTCAACTTTAGTTAGCTGTTCAGTTGATGAAAGTGTAACTATTTATAATAATTACGGTATTTCGTCAAGCAAATTAATTGTTGGATCTGGTTTTTATGGTATTATTCAAATTAGAGATACAGTTAATTCTTCGTGGTACCATCCAAAGAAAGACGATGTAATATATACTATTAATCCATCATATAAACAAATTAAACAAAATTATTTAAACAATGCTAATTATACTTATTATTATGATAACGTATGTCAAGTTCCATATTTAATTAGTAAAGATAGATTAACATTTATTAGTTATGAAAATGAAACATCTGTACTTGCTAAATGTGAATATGCTAAAACTAAAGGTTTAGCTGGTGTATTTGCATGGCAAGCAGGTCTTGATGATGGTGATTTAATTAATGCTTTTAAAGAAGGTTTATCTAAGTAAAAAAATAGCAATCTCTTATCTTGAGATTGCTATTTTTAATTTAGTATTTTTAACCAGAAGTTAGAAATAAAATTAATTATAATATTTAATAATTCATTTAAAAGTGATGGATAACCTAATGCTTCTAATACATCAAGTAAGATTAATAATCCTAGAATAAATATCATTCCATATTTTTGATACTTCATATATTGATTGTATGCATTGTCTGGAAGTACTGCACCGATAATTTTTGAACCATCAAGTGGTGGAATAGGAATTAAATTAAAGACACCTAGTCCAATGTTTATTAACATTAGATATAAAAAGAAATTAAATATTATTTCTATTGTTTGTGTATATGGTGCATGGAGTTGTATAAGCGTTAATACTAGTCCTGAAAGTAGTGCAATTATAAAATTAGCAAGAGGTCCTCCAAGTGCAACAAGCGCCATTCCCCATTTTGGATTTTTGTAATATCTTGGATCTACCATTACTGGTTTAGCCCACCCAAATCCAAAAAGTATTAAACATAATGTTCCTATTGGATCCAAATGTTTCATTGGATTAAGTGATAGTCTTCCTTGTTCTTTAGGTGTTGGATCTCCAAGTAGATATGAAAATAGGCCATGTGTTAGTTCATGACACATTATTGCGATAAGTGCCGCAGGTATGATATATAAGTAATCTGTAATTTGTCCCATATAATTCTCCTTTTATATATCTATTATTTGTAGTATATCATATTTTTATGAATTATTTGTTAAATATGTTTCTTTTACTTTAAAATATGAAGCCTTATGTATATCACTATAATAATATTCGTACTCATTATTTTCATTTATAAATTTAATAAATGATACTACATATATATTCTTATCTTTAAATGTATCAGGAATATTATTCATAGTTACCGCAAAACTATCAGTATCTTTTGATTCTATGATATATGCATTTTGTGTATTTATATTTAAATCGTCTATTTCTTTGTTTAGCATTACAAATCCTATAATATAATTTTTATTATTTGGAATGATTGTTTTTGTATAATACCTAATTCCATCATAGGATTCATTATATGATATATCTAAATTATTTATTATTTCATTATAATATTGTTCAAGAATATTAATCTCTTTTGTTTTTGTATATGTTACTACTTTCGTGTCGTTATTTTTGGTATATGCACAAGCTTTAAATGTTACGTTTAATTCATAAACAGGGATATCTTTAATTGTTACGTTAAATTCATTGTTTGTATTTAGTGCGTCTAATTTAATGATTTCAGTCTCAAAATGGTCATTTTCTGCGTTTTCTAAGTTTAAGTTAGGAATTAGTTGATTCTTTGAGAAAATAAGGCCAAATTCTCCACTGTTTATTAGTGTTGTTGCAATATTAAATGATAAACTATTATTTTGATATGAAATATCTTTAATTAGTATTTTATCAAGCCCTGCTATATCCGCATATATATAATAAACTTCAT
>JAZSIL010000010.1:0-2577 GCA_045533785.1 Bacilli bacterium | reverse complement strand
CATCTAAATTTATGTTTTGAAAGAATTAAACCTTTTATAAACGCAAAAACAATTATAAATGCTATAGAACTTATTGTTATAACTAACGAAATCTTACCTGCCATAAATTATACTCCTAACATATTATATATATTAATTATATACTAAAATTTAATAAAATACAATACTTTAAAAAGATAAAAATAATTTAAATGTTAAAATACTAGATTAAAAATAGTGATTACTATTGCGATAACAACTAAAACTATTAATATAACACCAATCGATTTCAAAAATTCTATAATATCTTGAAATAACTGTGTTTGAATTATAAATCTAATCACCGTAATTAGAACAACTAGTGCTACAACAGCAGCTATAACTATTCCAACGATAATTCCAACATTAGTATACCATGCTAAAAACAATGGATTGAATCTGACCATACAATTAGTCCTCCTTTTCTATTCGTAACCCGGATCAACTATTTGTTGAGCAATTGTAATAGGGATGGAAACAAGGGGTTCAATAATTAAATATATTAACATTGCAATATACCATTTATATGGTACGTTCATTGATAAACCACAAACTGGTATAATTAATAATATTATTATATCAATTATTAAAAATACTGTTTTACTAACATCCCATTCACCATTGCTAAATACTGATATAATTGAAATTAAATCATCTATTATTTTAATCGCAAATACTCCTATTACGAAATAATTTAATATCACTACAGATGATGCGCTAAAAATAAAATATTCAAAAAAATCAATTTCAAATTTTGTTTGCAAAAAAACAAAATAGTATGCTATAGCAGCAATTACTACAACTGTATTTCTTATTGAGTTTAAAATAGAATTTATCATATCTTAGCTCCAACACCTTACCCATACATGACCTCGAGGATTACTAGTACAATATCCTCTAAGTGGTGGATTAGCAGTTGCGATGAATCTCCCACAATACTTACATCTAAATTTTTTCATTGACATATTTTTTCTCCTTTCATATCATTAATTATGTAACTAAAATTTTTAAGCTAATGTAGCCAATAAAACCTTTATTAAGAAAACTGAATAACTTTTTGAAGTTAAATATTTTACTTTGTCAAAATTATTAATTTCACCTCGTACTATTTTAGTTTCATTAATTTTCTCATTAATTAATTTTCCATATTTAGACAATTTTCTTCCTTTTCTAATTTCATTAGTTATTAAAGTAATAACCTCGTTATAATCGTTATAATCAAAATTTTTAATAAGTATAGAAAATAAGTCTTCTCTACATGTAATTACATCTTCTAGAGTAATTTCATTGAGTTTCAATGCAATATGCAATTCAGTATAAGAACTATCATCAAAATGACTATATAAAATATTTAGACATTTAAGATACTGCCATATTGTATTAGGTTTGATTACATCTATAATTTTTGATTGAAGTATTGTTTTTTCTTCATTCATCATAATTTTATTATAATCAAAATCTTTTATTTTTCTAAACAAATCAACATTTTCAACATCAATATTTTTTCTTTTAATTTCATTTAAATACTTATTCTCGATTAGCATTACTGAAGGGCACTCATTAAGGTATTCCACATATTTATCTTTTTCTTTACTATAAAGTTTTTTATAAAATTCTTCTAAAGAAATAGGATATTTTATGTGTTCTATAACACCCTTAACACCAAATAGACCTAATCTAATATCAGTCGAAAATTCTTGAAAATCGTTAATTCCACTTAAACAAGCAATGTGATTTAAACAATTAAAATGTTCTTTGATTATTCCAATAGTCTTTTCAAAATCGGCTTTTGCTAGCAATACTCTATAATTAGCTATACTATCAAAAGTATCTTTATATGTTAAAAATGGAATATCATGTCCATCTTTTTGTAAATTACTTCCACACGAACATACTTTATCATCCAAATCCCATCCATCTAAAACGTCTCTAATAAATTCAAGTTTTTTACATTTTTTACAGTAATAATGGGGTTTTAACGGATTAACGTCACAAAGACCTAAAATATTCATAATCAAAGATCCACTAAACATTACATTTACAGAAAAAGGAATATTTAGTCCTCGAAGTTTATCTCCAATTTTTGATAAGTTTTCTAGCATATAACATACAAGTACTTCTTTACTCAAAATACTTTTTTCTTGTAAATATAGATTCCATATTTCAATTGGTAAAGTTTCTCCATACTTATATCTTAATCTATCTTCAATATCTTCAAAAAAGCCATACATATTAAATTCTATTGAATTATTAGTATCATTTGTTGAACACATTAATAATTCCTCTAAACTAACATTCAAAATATGACTTAAGTTAACTAAAATATGTGTAGATGGTTTAGCTTTGCCATTTTCCCATTTACTAACAGCCTTATCAGAGACACCTAAAAGTTTTCCTAATTCATATTGAGTATATCCATTAGCCTTTCTTAATTCAGTTAAATAATTGCCAAATTTATAATCTTTCATATCATCATTGCTTAGACGAAGGATGTCTATATTTATCCTTTCTTTTAATACTTATTTTAATCTCTATTTCTACTTATACTTTATTATAACA
>JAZSIL010000082.1:0-5005 GCA_045533785.1 Bacilli bacterium | reverse complement strand
ATAGATTACTTGAAGATTTAAATAAATTAGAAACTGCTAAAACTGATGCTTATTTTAAATATTTAAATAAAGAAGGTAGTTATCGTGATTATTTAGAAGCAGTATATGCTTACGATAAATGGATGTATGAACACATTAATAGAGAAGTTTCCGATGATTATTATAAAGCTAAACTTGAATTAGAAGATTATATGCTTCATGGTTCTCCAGCTGATCCAGAACAATTAAAACTAGGTATTGATAGTAGCAGTCCAGGTTTTCCTGATATATTTGTTAGATATAAAGAATTACGTCATTTACGTGGAGAATTATATAGTCATGCTACAGAAGGTTATTTAGATCCTTATTATTTAGATAAAATAGATGAAATTAATAAAGAACTTAATGAACTATTAGACCCTTATTATCATGATCCTTCTACAGGGGAGCTAGAACAACGTCCAGAATATTATCATGAAGAATTTGCATCTAGTGAAGAAGAATTATATCATAGACGTTTACATAATCAACAAGCTAATAATGCTATTAGAGCTTATATTAAAAGGATAGAACGTCTTAATGATAAATATTTTGAAAATACTACTAGATTAGGTTTTGATGAAGAACTTGCTAAGAAACTTAGAATTATAGCTGATTATGAACGTAGAGACGCTAATGGTAATATTACTGTTCCTATAAATAGATTATTAGAACATCCAGAATATGTTAATGCTAAAAAATGGCTTTCTGATAATGCTAAATTTATAGTAAACGAAGAACATAAAGAAGCTATAACTGCAGCTAGAATTATACTCAAAACAAAAAATAATAAACAAGCATTAAAAAAAGCTATAATTGATCATAATGCTAAAGATGAAAGAGGTGTAGTTAATGCTAGTTTGTTTACTGATGAAGAAATAGATGAAATTAAAAAAGAAGAATCTACAAATACTGCTTATAATGAAGGAGAAATGTATAACGATAGAGTTCTTATTAAAAATGGAGAACCTGAAACAGTTATATATAAACGTGAATTTTATGATAACCTTCGTGTAGGCGGAAAAGATAATGTAACTTGGTTTAAACTAGTAACTCTTATAAATAGTATTTTAGCTCCTTATTATGATAATAAATTACAAATAGTTAATTTTAATCTTTTAAGGGACGGTAATAATAAATTATATGAATTTAATGATTTAATTCATAAGCCTGAATTTGATAGTATTTTAAGTGTTATTAAAGATCTTCATGGTTTTGACACTATAGATGACTTTACTGAAATAAATGCTATTCAAACTTATGAACTTTTAGAATTATTATATAATTTATTACATAATACTAAATCTAAAACTGATGTTGATGGTGCTATTGTAAAAAGAGCTATTAAATTTAGAAAACATAATGTTAATACTGAACCATCTGAAGCTATGAAAAAAGAATTTGCAAAACAAGAAGCGTTAGCTAAAGCTAATGGTGCACAATATCATAACGCTTGGCGTAAAGCTAATATTCTTATAGATTCAGAAGGTAATCAAATCATAAATCCTTATTTATATGGTTCTTTACAACCTATAGATTCTCGTAAAGATAAATGGATTGATAAAAATAGAACTGAAGCTATTAAATTATTAAATGATACTTTTGACAATATTCCTACATCTTATTATTATGAAAAACTTCATGAAATGAGACAACGTAGTGATGAAGAATTTGATAAATGGTATCAAAGAAATCATATATATGATCCTACTACTAGAGCTTATAAACCTATTAGATGTTGGATGCAACAAGTTTATAAAGATAATCCTAATAATAAAGGAGAATGGGTTCCTAAGTGGTTTAATAAAGAAAGTGTTGTAAAAAAAGATAAAATTAATTCTAAACATAAAAAAGGTTTAAGCTATGGTCAAAATTATAAAGTTGGTTCTGGTTATGATAATGCTAAAATAGATTCTCAAAATGAATACGAAAAAGAATTTAGTAAATATCTTCAAGATTTATTAAGAGAATTAACTACTACTGAACAAGGTAAAAGATTTTTAGATGAAGGATATGCTCCAGCTAGACATAAAGCTGCTAAAACTGATGCTAGTCTTATAACAAAAGAAATTCTTAAATCTCTTGGTTGGTATGTTAGTGAAACAGGTAAAGAAGATTATAAAATACGCATAGGTCATGAATATGATGAAGTTGGTGCTATGCCATTTTTATCTAAACTTGAACAAGATAGTGCTGTTAAATCTGGATTAATAAAACCTGTTAAAGCTAAAGATGAATCTGAAATAGATTATATAGCTAGAGTTAAAGAATATAATGAAAAACTAGATGCTTTTAATAAAGAACAAAATGAAAAACATAAAGAAGCTTTAGATACAAATTATGAAGAAGTTATTGAAGCTTTTATAACTCAAGCTTATAAATTTAATGTTATTCAAGCTAATAAACATCATTTATATCTTGCTAAACGTATTATTACTGATTTAGAAACTTATATTACTCGTTATGGTGGTACTAGTGATCTTAAAAAAGATTTTGATTTATCTACTGAATCTAATCCTGAATATCAAACAACTACTACAGATAGTATACGTTTAAATGAACAATTAGATAATTGGATTAGACGTATATTATTTAATCAATGGAAAGAACCTCGTGCAGGTCTTACTAAATGGGCTAGTAGATTACAAAGTTTAACTTCTGCTCAATATATGATGATGAATATTCGTGGAGGTATATCTAACGTTAATATAGGACTTGTTCAAATGATTGCTGAAACTTCTGCTAAAGAATACTTAAATACTAAAGATTTAAGTAAGGGTATGGGTATGTGGATGAGTAGTATTCTTAGTCAACTATCTGATATGAATTCTGATAAAGCTTCTAATCTTGTTAGTGCTATTATTAAATTCTTTAATGTTGTAGATTATGATGCTTTATTTGAAAAAAGTAGAATTGCTGAAAATAGTACTAGTAAAGCATTTAATACTTTTACTAATTTAATGTATTCTCCTCAAGGTATTGGTGAAAATTATATGCAAAATAGTATTTTATTAGGTATGTTATTATCTCATAAAATTGTAGAAGAAGTTGATAATTCTGGAAAAGTTACAATATCTTTTAAGAATAAAGATGAATATCTTAGAGATTCTGATATTAAAGCTCTTAAATCTATAATAGCTGGTACTCCTCAAGAAGCAGAATTTGACGAGTTTATTAAAACTATTAAAAAAGATGATAATGTTCTTAAAGATTATGCTTGGTATAAAAAAGATATAGTTACTGAATTTGTTAAACAACATCTACCTAATAAAAAACAAGAATACCTTGATGCTAAAAAAGCTATTAATGATAAAGCTAAAGAAGAATTTGAACGTTTACCTAATATTATGAATGAACTTACATTAAATAACGAAGGTGTTTTAGATTATAAAAAAGATTCTACTTTAGCTAAATATGATCCTACGTTAGTTTCTAATGCTATGGCTAATTTTAGAGGTAGAGTTATTTCAGTTAATAAAAAACTTCATGGTGTATATGATAAATTAGGTGCTGGTAGAATAGAAAGTAAATGGTTTGGTGGTTTACTTATGCAATATCATAAACATTTATATCCTGGTTTTCTTAAACGTTGGAGAATAAAAGGTATGTATAATGAGCAACGTGGTACTGTTGAAAAAGGTTATTATATTTCTTTAGTTCAATTTCTTACAACACCTATTAGAGAAGCTAAAGAATCTATAGCTATGAATGATGGTGAAAAAACTGCTATACATAGTCTTCAACAAATATTTAAATATACTTTAGATTGGTGTATGAATATTAAAGTTAATTGGGGACTTATACCTGATTATGAAAAAGCTAATATTAAACGTAATATAGGAGATATTTTAGGAGTTCTTAGTGGTATATTAGCTGTTATGGCTTTGAGAGCTTTTGGTGATGATGACGACAAAGAATCTATTTGGTATAATTTAGCTTTATATGAAGCTGATAGATTAGCTAATGAATCTGTACAATTTAATCCAAAAGGTCTTATTAGTCAAGGTAAAAATCTTTGGAGTACACCTATTGCTGCCCAAACAGGTTTAGAAGATATTATATCTACTATGGGATTTATTAGTGCTTGGTTATTTGATGAAAATTTTGAACCTGAATATCAAACTGGTCGTTTTGCTGGTGAAAATAAACTTACTGTTAGATTAAAACGTCGTATTCCTATTTATCGTGGTATTCATACAGGTTTATTTGATATTACAGAAGATAATAGATACTATAAACGTGGTACTAATGTTCTTAATAGTC
The DNA here is from genome assembly GCA_045533785.1 of Bacilli bacterium. Taxonomy (GTDB): domain Bacteria; phylum Bacillota_I; class Bacilli_A; order ML615J-28; family CAG-313; genus UBA1737. The sequence goes on along the minus strand of JAZSIL010000082.1, from coordinate 724 downwards.
CTATAATCAATGATTTCTTTGATTGGGTTTTAGATGAAGAAGATTATGAATAGTTTATACTTAAACCCCTGTAGAAGAGATGCAAGTATAATAGCATCTCTTCTACTTATTTTAATTATTAATTTAAATTGTAATAGTATGTATCATTTAGATGAAGTTAGACCACAATATAAAAATGGTGGTAACAAAAAGAAAGAAAAATCAAATCATTCTACTTTGTATAATATTGTTCCTAAACTTCATAGAGAAAGATTAGAAGATCAATATATACTTAATTTTAGACATAATGTAGAAGATCCTAATAATGAAATGGTTAGTGATGATGGTAATTATCGCCCTAAATATCTTAATGGAGAACCTTTTGAAACTATTGGTGATGGTTTTGTTGTAAAAGATAATCCTTATATAGAAGAAATGTTTAAAATTAATAATGGTAGATATTTAACTCCTAAACAACACAATGAACTTAAAAAACGTAGATTGGCTGAAGATAAAGCTGTACTAAGAAAAGTTTATAAAGATTTAGGAGCTAATTATGATGAACTTCCTTTTAGTACTAGATTTTTAGCTACAGATATTCAATTTAATCCTGGCATTAAAAAGTTTAATGAATTTAAAAAAGCTAGTATAAAAGGTGATAAAGCTAAAATTAAAAAAGAATCTCATAGAGTAGTTAAAGGTGTGGCTTTAGATAGAAATAAACATACAGATGCTACTTATGATT
>JAZSIL010000129.1:0-4032 GCA_045533785.1 Bacilli bacterium | reverse complement strand
AATTTTTAATTTTTGAAATAAGGACATGATTAATTAAATAAATGAATGTACAACTTAGAAATTAAAAGGGAGAATCATTATGGCAATAATTACTAAAATAAAAGAGAAAATTTTAACTTTGAATGAAGCAAGTTTTCAAATCTTATGTGATTCATATCTTTCTAAAGAAGGATATCCTAATATAGTTTCTCTTGGGACTAAGTCAGGTGCAGAAAAAACTACGCCTGGAACTCCTGATACATATTTCTTTACTGAGGATAAAAAGTATATATTTGTTGAATATACTACACAACAAAGTTCTTTAACATCTAAAATAGAAAATGATTTGGATAAATGTCTTGATGAAAAGAAAACTGGTATTTTAATTGAAGAAATAAGTGAGATAATTTTTTGTCACACATCTTCTAATATTTCTCCAGAAGATGATAAGAAATTTAGAAAAAAATGTGAAGATTTAGAAATAAAACTTACTATTATAGGAATTGATGTATTATCAGAACGATTATTAAGTAAGTATCCCAAATTAGTTAAAGATCATTTGGGGTTAACAATTGATACTGAACAAGTCCAAAAAGTAGAGGATTTTATTACACAATATAATGCTAATGGTATATCTGCACCATTGGATAATCCCTTTCTTTTTAGAGAAAAGGAATTTGAAGAAATAGATAGTATCTTTGATACAAAATCTGTTGTTGTTTTATCAGGTGCAGCAGGCGTTGGGAAAACAAAAATGGCATTAGAATATGCTAAAAAACATTCTTTCCAATTTGGAGAAATAATGTATTGTATTCATGATCGATCGTTACCTATGTATGAGGATTTATGTACATATTTAGAAAAACCAGGTTCATATTTCCTTGTTATTGATGATGCTAATCAAATATTAAATCTTGATATTATTATTGATTACGTAAATAAGCAGAACTTAGGGTATTTTGTTAAGATTATTATTACAGTAAGAGACTATGCAATTGACAAAGTAAGATACAATTTAGGTAAAAAAACAACTTATGAAATTATTAATGTTAAGCATTTTTCAGATAATGAAATCAAAGAATTAGTTCGCACTTCTTTAGGTATTATTAATGAAAAATACTTAGATAGAATTGTACGAATAGCAGAAGGTAATTCAAGAATGGCAATATTAGCAGGTAAGATTGCATGTCAAACAAATAGTTTAGATTCTATTAATGATGCCAGTGAACTTTATAATGAATATTATGGTCGAGTTTTGCATGATTCTACTTTACAATTTAATCAAAAATTATTAATTTCAGCTGGTATTATTGCATTTTTGAATTCGTTTCATTTGGATCAACTAGATGCTTTAAATGAATTATTAATTAGTAATGGAATAACTTTAGAAACTTTTAAAGAAGATGTTTATACACTTCACGAGTTAGAAATTGTAGATATTTATCATGATAAAGCTGTAAAGATATCAGAACAATGTTTTTCAAACTTTATTTTAAAATATGTGTTTTATGATAAAAAATTGTTATCATTGTCTCAAACTATAGAGTTTTGTTTTATTTCATATAAAAAAAGAGTTGTATATTCTGTTAACACTATTGTTAGTGTTTTTAGAGATGAAAATATTAACTCTTTTGTAACAAATGAAATTAAACTTGCTTGGAACAAATTTTTATACGAAAAAACATCATATTTTATGGAATTCTTAAAAATCTTTCATGCAATTGATCCCGCAGAAACATTTATTATACTAAACAATTTTATTGAACAAGTAGATAAAAAAGAAATACTTGCTGAATCAATTGATATCGAAAAAGGTAAAAATTATCAAAGTATAGATGATGATATTATTAATATAATTGGACAATATGCAGATTCAGAAGAATTAGATTGCGCACTAGACTTATTTTTTAAATATTATTTAAAATGCCCTAATAAATATATTCAATTTTATCATGCTATAAATGTTTTTTATAATGTTAATGTTGACTCTTGGAAATATGGATATTTTACACAAATTAAATTAATAGAAAAATTTGTACAGTATTCTGACAATTGGAAAAATCAATATATTCGTTTACTATTTTGTGATGTTGTCCCTAATTTAATAAGTTTAAATTTTTCTCCATCAAAAATGTCAGAAAGAGGAAATACTGTTACTATTTATAATTTTGTTCTGAAAATGGATAATGGTGTAGATAAATATCGAAAGTTAATTTGGGAACAACTATTAATTATATGTTCTAATGAGATAGATAAAGTAAAAAGTATTCTGTATGGCTATGGGAAAACATTTGATGAAACATGTTATGATGTTATGAAAATGGATTTTATTTTTATAGAAAAAATAATAAATGCTGTTTTCTCAACTAATCAGCTTTCTGATGATATTATTGTTCAACATATTGGTAATATATTTGAAAATATTTCTATAAATTCAGACATTTTTGAACTGTTTGAAAGTAGTTTTAAAATGAAAATATATAACCTTTTGACAGGACCTAGAAGATGTATTGATTTAGAATATGTAGAAAGAAAAAAATTAAAAGAAAGTCAATTAAAAGATTATGTAGATCAATTTAAGGATAAATTTAGTTGTTTTAGAACTTTATTTAATATTTGTAGAGAAGCAACTGAATTTAAACACGCAAATCACTATGAAGTTTATAATGGTCTAAATATTGCAATGTTGCACATTTGCGAGGTGAAAGATCTTTTTATAGAAATATTTACATATGCTATTAAACATAATTTTATTAAATACTTACTACCATATGATATAATTGAAAGTTTAATTAATCTGATATCACCAAATGAATTATTAGAAATGATTCATAAAATTAAATCGAAAGTGTGTAAAAATATTTGGGAATTTAATTTTTATAATATAATTCCAGAAAAATTTATAACACAATCAATAGTGGAAAATTTGTATGGATTTTTATTAAGTCATGATGATGAAAATATTACTAACATACCTTCAAGGGATATTAGGGTTTTTAAAAAGTATGAAAAGATTGATACAGACGTAATATTGAAGAGCGCGAAAATTATTTTTAAAAAGAAAGAATATTCATCCTATATGGTTAAAATTTATTTTGGAGAATTGTTTAACTCTTATCTTAGTTCTCCTGAAGAAGTTATATCTTTGTTTACAGGAGATTGTAATTTTTTGGAAGAATTATATTTATGGTTTGAAGAAAATGATATAGAGCATGATGATGAAGGAAAATTTCTACATGCTCTGCATAAAAATAATAATAACTTTTTAACAAAATATATTCACAAGGTATATAAAATATGTCCCTATTATCAGCTTGCTGATAGATTTGAAAAGTGTAAAATATTTTTAGCAAATGATGATTACCAAGAAGTACTTAATATAATAGTTAATGTGTTGTTTGATATTTCGCAAAATCCTATTTTAGACGTTTCACATGTTTTAGAATGTTTTGTAAAAATAAATAAATGTGACGAAATAAGAATTAATAATTTTAAAACATGGATTTTGATGTATATAGAAAACAATGCTTTAGATAATGAGCGAATGCAATGTGTTTTTGGTGCATGTTCAAATGCCGATATTGAAATGCGTACAGAGATAGTATCATGTTTTTTAAAAGTTAATGGTGATTTTGAATTTTTTAAAACTTTAACTCTAACTGCTTTTCCAAGAAGTGGTTGGACGGGAAGTGTTGTTAATATTTATTCATCATGGATTGAATTTTATAAAAAAATATTACCTATGCTGACGGGACTATCTTTCATTAAACATAAAAAACTTATTCAAGATAGAATTAATAGTATAGAAAAGTCTATTATTAATGCTGAAGTATCTGAAATATTAGAAAATTCCTATGATAGATAGAATTAAAAATTAGGATTAAAAAAGATATAAATCGAAATAATCGGAAAGAAAATTCGATTATGAATAAGGTCATTAACAGTTATATCTAAAATAAATTATGAACAAACTATTATAATAAATACTAGAAAACTATAATGATGAAAAAGAAAGAAGGAATTTATCTATTAAACTACATAAAGCATTGATAA
>JAZSIL010000248.1:0-10113 GCA_045533785.1 Bacilli bacterium | reverse complement strand
AATAAATAATATCGTTCAGCAAAATAATCAAGTGGTAGTTAGTGAAGATAATAAGTATATGATTAATTCTATAATATAACTTATTCTTATTGTAGTTTAATTAAGGCGTTATAATAACATAATGAGAAAATGTTGAGTTATTTTCCTAAATATTATACAGATAAAGCAATGTATGTTTACTTTGCATTGTTGGTGTGTGTACCAGTTATATTTGGTTATCCAATGGAGTGGTACTTTTGGATATTTGGAATAGTAGAAGTTGTTGGATTCTTTTATTTTGCTCATCAATTACCTATCGCTTGGAAGAATTATTCGCCTAAAGCATTTGTCAAGAAACTATTTATAACTGCATTAATAATACGCATTGTGTATGTTGTGTTCAGTTATTGGTTTTATAATGAGATGACGGGGACTCCGTTTGAGTTTGGTGCTGCAGATGTAATGTTTTACAATGAAATGGGACAATATGGACACAAGTTATTGTCTAATGGTGAATGGAATTTATTAGAAAAATTTAAACAATATGCTGATTTAGAATTATCAGATTCTGGTTATCCTATTTATTTAACTTTTGTCTATTGGATATTTGATGATTCCATTTTTCTAACTCGTATATTAAAGGCCGTTTGGAGTGCATGGACTTGTGTTTTGGTGTATAAATTGGCATCAAGAAACTTTGGAGAGTCTGTTGGACGTATGGCTGCAATTTTTTGTATGTTGATGCCTAACTTAATATACTATTGCGGTATTCACCTAAAGGAAACAGAAATGGTTTTTCTAATAGTGTTATTTGCAGAAAGAGCAGATTATGCTATGCGAGCAAAACAATTGGATTGGAAAGCCTTAATAATAGCCTTAATAGCTGCCTGTATATTATTCTTATTTAGAACAGCATTGGCTGCAGTTGCTATGATAGCTCTTGCAACAACATTGATGCTGAGTAGTAGAAAAGTATTATCATTAAGTAAGAAGATAGCAATAGGTTCTTTTGTTGTTTTGGCTATGTTTGCTACGGTGGGTAATCAGTTCGTGCAGGAAGCAGAAGAATTGTTAGCTCAAAGTGGAGATAATCAGTCAAAGAGTATGGCTTGGCGAGCAGAACGTGAGAATGGTAATAAATTTGCAAAGTATGCAGGAGCCGCAGTATTTGCTCCTATGATTTTTACTATTCCGTTTCCAACGTTGGTAGATACACCCAAACAAGAGAATCAACGTATGATACATGGTGGTAATTATGTAAAAAATATAACTTCAGCATTAACTATATTTGCATTGTTTAGTTTGTTATTTTCTGGTAATTGGCGAAAGCATGTTTTAATAATTGCAATTGGTTGTGGTTATTTAATTGTTATTGCATTAAGTGCATTTGCCCACTCTGAACGTTTCCATTTACCTGCTTTACCCTTTGCTTTAATGTTGGCGGCTTATGGTATTTCTATTTCAGGTAACAAACAAAAGAAGTGGTATAATTACTGGTTAATACTTATTTTTGTTGCCAATATTGCATGGGCGTGGTTTAAATTAAGGGGGAGGGGAATGTAGATATGAAAATACTTATAGTAGCTTCATATAATAAAAATCGTTTTGCTCCGTTTATAGTTGAGCAAGTTGATTCTTTACGACAAGTAGGTTGTGAGGTTGATTATTATGGAGTAATAGGGAAAGGTATAAAAGGATATCTGAGTGCATTTAGAGTTTTACGTAAGAAAATCAAATCATTTAAGCCAGATGTGATTCATGCACATTATGGCTTAAGTGGGTTGTTGGCTAATTTACAACGTTCTGTTCCTGTTGTTACTACTTATCATGGTAGTGATATAAATCTGCCTAAGGTTTTAAGATTGTCTAAAATTGCTATGAAACTTTCTGCGTGGAATATATTTGTGTCGCAAAGAAATGTTGATATTGCTCAACCTAAGAAAAAATATATTCTTTTACCCTGCGGTGTTAATTTGCCAAACTATGTAGAAGAAGATATATGTGCTGTAAAACAGAAATTAAATTGGAATCCAAATAAGAAGTATATTTTATTTGCTGGTGCTTTTGATAATAGGGTTAAAAATGCTAAATTAGCACAAGATTCTGTTTCTTTGATAGAGAATGCAGATCTTATAGAATTGAAAGGATATACACGTGAACAAGTTACAGCTTTGTTTTATTCTGTAGATGCTTTCTTAATGACATCTTTCACAGAAGGTTCTCCACAAGTAGTAAAGGAAGCAATGGCATGTGGATGCCCAATTGTGAGTGTAGATGTAGGTGATGTTGCAGAGAGAATAGAAGGTTTAGATGGTTGTTATATCGCAGAAAGAAATCCTCAAGATATTGCAAATAAATTAAATAAAGTTTTGTCCTTAAATTCTCGCACCAAAGGTCGTGAACGCATTATTGAGTTGGGATTGACCAACGATTTAGTGGCGAAGAAGTTGATTGAGATATATGGAGAAGTTCTGAAGAATAAGTAAAATATGTTGCAAGTAGAAAAAGATATAACGAAAATTGAAGTTTCACAATGGGCAGATTTTATTAAAAATCATCCTAAAGGTTCTGTGTTTCAAACTCCGGAGATGTATGAATGTTATAGAAATGCGCCCAATCATACTCCAATCATTCATGTTGCTATGTCTGATGGAAATATTGTTGGTGTATTGTTGGCAGTTATTATATCGGAAGGTGGCAATTTGAAGAAATATTTTACTTCACGTTCTATTATTATAGGCGGACCTATTGTAAAGAATGATAATAATGAGATTATTTCTTTTCTACTTAAAGAATATAACTTGTATATCAAAGGTAAGGCTATTTATACCCAGATAAGAAATCATTATGAGCAACTTTTAAATAACGATGCTTTTCAAGAGAATAATTATAGATTTAAATCACACTTAAATTTTCGAATCAAATTAGATACTCTTGATAATATTTGGAATAGAATAGGTAAGGGTAGAATTAAGCAAATAAGGAAAGCTATTAAAAATAAATTATCAGTTGATGTATATGAGAATGATATTTGTGAGGATTTGATTGTCAAAGGTTATGATATTATAAAGAGTGTTTATAAAAGAGCGGGTTTACCATTAGTTGGAATTGATCTAATTAAAGATGTTTGCAATAAAAAACTATTAGTATTGTTTGTTGTTAGGGATAGTACTGATAAAATAATAGGTTGTCGATTTGGAATAAAATATAAAAATGAAATATATGGATGGTATGCTGGTAGTTATTCAGAATATTATAAATTATTTCCAAACGATATTCTAATATGGGAAACACTTAAGTGGAGTTGTGAACATAGTTATAAGGTTTTTGATTATGGTGGAGCTGGTGAACCTAATAAGCCTTATGGTGTTCGCACTTTTAAGTCTCAGATGGGAGGGGAATTGGTGAACTATGGAAGATATGAATTAGTTCATAAGAAAATATTGTATAAAATAGGACAATTAGGAATGGCAATCTTAAAGAGTAGAAAAAAATCGGGGGGGGGGTAGAAGTTCTTGATTACCAGTCTGTTAGTAGGGTTGAATGGGAGGCGTTTATTTTTAATAATGCTAAAGGAAATATTTTTCAAACATCAGCGATGTATGAGTTATATGCAAATACATCACATAATAAACCGAATGTTTTAGCATTAAGGAGGAATGGAAAAATAAAAGCAATATTACTTTCAGTAATAATAACTAATGGTAATTCAATTTTAAAGTATTTAACGGCTCGTAGTATTATAATTGGTGGACCGCTAGTTGTTGGTAATAGTAATTATTATACAGAACTTTTATTAAAAGAATATAAGAAAAGATTACCTTGGTATGTTATCTATTCGGAAATTCGACCAATCTATGATTTAGAGTTTTTAAAAGAGTCCTTTATAAAGTCAAGATTTAAAAGAGAAGGGCATTATAATATATATTTAAACTTGAATCAGCGTGGTTCTGTAATGTGGAATCAACTACATAAAGAACGCAAGCGTAATATTCAACAAGCAGAAAAAAAAGGTTTAGTTTTTAAAGAAATATGTGATAAAACTGAAATAAATAATATTGTTGATTTAATAGTTAGAACTTATAAACGTAAAGGTGTCCCATTGTCATACAATGATATATTTGTAAAAGCGATAGAATTAATGCCACAAGAAGTTAAATTCTTTGGAGCATATAAAGATGATAAGATTGTAGCAGGTCAAGTAAGGTTGTGTTATAAGGATTTGGTGTATGCTTGGTTCGCTGGAAGTGATGAGAATTATTTTAAGATGAGACCTAATGACTTCTTACTTTGGAATGTTATAAAATGGTCTAGAAGAAATAAATATAAAGTATTTGATTTTGGAGGAGGAGGTAAGCCAGGTGTTAGTTATGGCGTGCGTGATTATAAATTAAAATATGGTGGTCAAATGGAAGATTTTGGAAGGTATGTTTATATAAAAAGACCTCTATTATATTGGTTTGCATCTAATGCATATAAATTGTTTCATAAGATAAAAGGTAAATAATATAAATATGAAGAAAAAAATTATATGGCTTGATTTTAATAATGTTCCACATGTGAATTTCTTAAAACCAATTATAGAAAGATATGTAGGTGAATTTGATTTTGTTTATTCATTAAGAGATTTTGCTGAAACAAAATCCTTGTTTGAGAAACAAATAGGTAAAGAATATCTACTAATTGGTGAGCATAAAGGAGGTAATAAGTTAAAAAAAATATTAGAAGTTATAAGAAGATTTTTTATATTGAACAACAAGATTCCATATTTCGATATTAAAATATCTGTGGGCGGAGACGCTTCTTCTATGTTGGCTAAGTGTAGAAGAAAATTATCTATAACTTTTGATGATAACGAAATGTCAGCCAATTGGAGATATGCTCCATTTGCGGATCTTGCTTTTTTCCCAAAAGTAATTTCCACTGAGAAATTGAGAAAACAATTCTTCACAAAGAAAAAACTATACCAATACAACGGATACAAAGAAGATTTTTACTTGGCAGATTATCAGCCAGATTCATCTTTTTTAGATAAATTGCCATTTAAAAATTATGTGGTTGTTAGACCTGAGAATATAAAGGCTAGTTATGTACAGGGGCGTCAATCTATAGTTTCTGAACTATTAAAAGAATTGGATAAGCAAGGTTATAATATTTTATTCTTGCCTCGGTATGAATCTGACCGTGATTATGCTGATGGTATTAAAAACATTTATATTCCTACGGAGGCTGTGAATGGATTAGATGCTTGTTATTATGCAGATGCTATTCTTACTGGGGCGGGGACTATGGCTAGAGAAGCTGCTTGTTTAGGAGTACCATCTGTTTCCTTCTTTGCTGGAGCAAATTTATTGACAGTGGACCAATCTTTGGTAGATGCAGGAAAGATGTTCTTCTCTAGAGATGTTCAAGCAATAATGAATTACCTTAACAATGCTAGATCTAGTTTCTTTTCTGGAAGAAATGGAGGACTAGAAGGACTTGAAAGATGCAAACAAGTGCAAAATGAGATTCTGGACGTTATTGACAAGAAGATAAAGGAGTATCTGAATAAATAGTAGTATTGGTGTTTGTTGAAGTTAGTTATTAAGGTATCTTACTAAACTGGTTGCAAAAAAATGGGAGGGACCGCAACGAACGTTACTATCAACGTGGTAGCTGGCACGGAGTCGCCAAAAAATGCTCTCAGAGAAAATCGACTACGCCAAATTCTTGACTTGGTTTATTGAGAATTACCCCGCGTCTAAGGAAGAATCTATGAAAGGTGGTAGCGAGTTTTGGGAGAGGTTTAGGTAATAATAATTAAAAATGATGATATGACAAAACCTTTATTAATTTGTTAATCCTGGTATTAAATGAAGTTTTATGTCAAGGATTTATTTATCAATATTAATTGTTATATAAAAAAATTGATTTGGCAACTTGTTAAATTAATATAACAATAATTGGTGGTAATCTATATAATTTTATAGTTTTTATTAGGTTATGATAATTTGTATTTTTGCAAAATAACCCTTTTTTATAAATAATATTACATTGTGTATATGGAAAATGAACAGAATTTATCTAATTCGATTTCTTTTATTGATATGAAATCAGAATACGAAGTATGGATAAACGAGTTTATAATGACCTTAAATGAAACCATAAACAATAAAGATTTAGGAAGTTGTTTATGGCTTTTAGTTGTTCTTTCACGAAAAGGTCCAATGTTATTTGAATATATTCAGGACAGAATTAGTGAAATAGTCAAGGAGAAAAATAAAGTACTTGTTGTTACAGAAATTGCACTTCCTTTTATTTCTAAAGTATTTAAGGAAAATAGAAGAGTTTTAATTGTAGATGATGCTTTATATTACGGAACTACAGCGAAGTCTGTTGCAAAGGAGATTATTGAGTTTAAGAATTTTTTTAATCATGATAAAAACAAGATAGATGCGTTAACTATCATAAAGTCTTCAAATCTTGTAAAAGATATATCTAAATATATTAATATTAAAACTAAAACAGAAGTTTCTATATCTAAAAGTCATTATTTTATAGAGAAATTAGTAGATAATTTTCATTCTTTAAATAAGCAGTTTGAGGTTGAGTTCCCAATAATAGAATACAAAGTTAAAGATATTAGTAAATTAAAGTTCGACTCACTAATAGATGAATTTACTAAAAAATTTAACAATGATATCGTATATAAAGTAAAAGATAGTATAAATATAGTATGCACTAGTAAAAGTAATAGTTCTTTATTTAGAAAATTTAGAATTTTATTAGATTTAAATAATCAGATACTGAGGGTAATGCCAATTTCAACAGAGGTCATACCGAGTAATCTAAATTATTATGATATGATGTTTGATACTAATGATGAAAGACTGAAAACATTATGGTGTCAAATATTTGAACATATACGATTAAATAAGACTTCATTAGATTTGATAAGAAATAGACAAGAAAGATCATTGATAGTTCTAGCAAATTATATAATGTCATTGAATTTCTACTTAGAATATAGAAATAGGATAGAAGATGTGTTACTAAATTCATTAAATATACAGAATAAAGGAGAGTTAAGTAAATTAGATTTGAGATACATAGTTGGAGATGATGAACTTGTTGAATTACTATCAGATTATTTTACATATATACGTGATAATGAAGTACTATCGCCTAAATTAAATATAATAGAGAAAGTAAATAGTGTTCCATATCAAGTTTTTGAGAATAAGGAAACTAAATTTTCGGCTCAGGATATAGATAATATGGAGTATAAGAATGCATTAATGTTAAAAAATTGTACTAATTTATATGAAATGCTTTCTGTTTTATTTTTTAACCAAGATTATATCTTGGAAAAAAGATCTAGGAACGAATACAATCCAACTGCAGATAGATTGAAATTTGGATATACCTTCGATGCCTTGATTGAGATAGTAAAACAATATATAATTGAAGCCAATGATAAGAATATAATAAAGAAAATTCATAGGTGGGTAGATGAACGCATTGATAAGTCTTCTATTGTTCCTCAATATATAATAGATGATAAACTTAACTCGTGGATGAGAGTTTTTAGACCAGGTGAGAATGAAGATATACAATTGAGCCATCTTACTCGTTTTGTATTGTTTGTTTTTCAATCAGTACCAAATTATATGCAATATGAATGGATTAAGAGAAGTTACTTTGAGAAATTATTAGTAGTTGCATATCATTGTCTTTCAAGTGATAAGATTATAAACTCAGATTTGATGGAAATTGAAATATCTTGTGAAGATAATAATGACAGCTATTTATATATTTACTATAAGGAAGAACAACAAACAAACAAAAGAAAAGTTATAGACTATTTGATAAATATGTTTGTGTTAGAAGGTATTACTTTAGATTCTGAAAAAAAAGAAGTGATGGTTAGAATATCACCAAGAATGTATGATGGAGATTTAATGTTTGGTACAACTTTCTCTCAGCAAATCATGGAAGAAATTGTTAATAAAGTAAGTGAGGAATGGGAAAGGCTGAATGCATAATAATGATAAAAAAGTTGTAGGATTATGAATAAAGAGTCAAGTCTACTTTTAAATGAAATACTCACAGAATATAAGAATAATTCTTCTCATGATAAAGAGAAATATATAGAAAAGTTACTTATTCAATATATCACAGATATTAATCCTTTGTCTAAATATATATACTCATATAGCAAAGATATATTGTATTCATATATTAATAAGATACTTAAATTTATAGATGATAATCGAAATGATAAAGTTTATTCGGAGCATAATAAATCTAGATTTAATAAGTCATCTTCTAAATATGAAGATAAAAGAATTAAAAAAATAATATTTCACGATTTTCGTTCTATTCCATCAAGAGGAGAAAATAAAGGTTTTACAGTAGATTTTATCAATTCTCATAAGAATGTTCCAAGTTCAGTTTTCATGGTTGGTAGAAATGGAACTGGTAAGACTACTATATTTGATGCTATTGAGTATTTTTATACTGGCTGTGTTAGTTCTGCAAAGTTAAGAGGATTTATAGATGATGAAGTAAAAAATTATTTAACGTATGGAATGGGGCAGATAGAAGGAAGAGAAGCAAGATTAATAGTTAACCATAGTGATAACAAAGAGACTTTGTTAGATATTAATAGTTATAAAGTTGACATTTCTTCTTCTGCAATGTTTATCTCTGAATATGACTTCTATGCATTTCAAAATTATAACAAATCAATAGATTTTTTTATTTTGCAACAATTAGGTTATGCCCAAGTTGTTGAATTCAAGGAAATGTTAGAAAATTTAAGTAATCATATTAAAGAATATAAGCAAATACTTGAGCCTATAGTTGATTATGAATATTATCTTTCACCTTATTTTGAACTAGTGGTAAAAGAAATAATAAAAAATAAGAAAAGCAACATTGATGTTTTAATATTAAAAAAAATAAAAAACAAAGAAATAACTAAAGAAAAATTTCATTGTATAGCACAAAAGTTTTTAGGCAAAATAAAGAACCGCGTATTAATGTTTTCTACTGAATGGAACAAAATAATAGGTAAACCTGAGATTGATAATGTAATACTAGATCGGTTATATTATTTATACAAGATTTTTGTAGATTCTATTTCTATATGTGAAGAGAATGAAGATTTTATTAACACTAGTGATAAAATAATGGTTAGTGCATTAAATTATGTATATAATCGTAGACAACAAGTTATTGATTATTCAGATGTTGTTATTAATAATGATAAAACAATGTCATATAAGGAAAAAAGAAGTCATCTATTAAATTCATTGATAGATATAATTAATGAAATAAAAATTTTGATTAATGAGAAAATTAGTCTGATAATTAGAGATTTTAGTAATACTTATGGTGATATTATTAATAATGTATTAAGTAGATTTTCTGTATCTAGTGAGACATTTGTACATAATTTATCACTTGATTCCACACAATTTAAAATTAATGTGAAAAATACAATAGGAGAGTTCTCTACTTTCCCACAGCAATATTTTAATACATTTAGATATAAAGTTTATATTGTTCTCTTAAAGTATTGTTTGGCTTTAGAATATATGAGATATAATAAGTGTGTATTACCTATTGTTATAGATGATGTATTTCTATCTTCGGATTTTGAAAATATAGTACAATTACATGATTTAATAGCATTAATGTATCATGAATATCATAAAAGAATATATATTACTAATGATAAACAAGTTGGTTCTAATATTCCGATGCAACTGATTTTCTTGACATTGGATGAGAAAATGATTTGTGCAGTAGAAAAGGGAGTTAAGAAGTTTGCAAGGGAATTAAATAATGACGTTTTATATCCTTATGTTGTAGGTAGATTATTTTCATATACAGAGCATGAAGAATTATTGAAAAGTTATTTAAAGAAGAATTATATACAGAGTTTTTTGCAAAAATGTAATATAAAAGATAGGTATATAAACTTATATAAGGCTGTATGATTATGAAGAAAGTTTGTAATTATAAAAATATTGTCATATTCTCAACATTAATTCTTGTTGTAAGTATTTTAATTTTATGTTGTCAATTTGGTAATTATTACTATGAAGATATAAAGTGTAAAAAGGAATTTTATCAATGTTGTAC
>JAZSIL010000269.1:0-9587 GCA_045533785.1 Bacilli bacterium | reverse complement strand
TTATCACATAATGTGTATTTTTGCAAGTGAAGAAGATTATAAAAAGATTGTAAAAATATAAAGGAAAGCTTTAAAATATATTTGTTATTAAAAAATTAATTGTAAAATATGATAAAATTAAGTAAAATTCACTTGTGAAATATCTCTGATTTAATAACTTGTAATATTTTCTAAAATATGGTATAATAAGAAAGAATAAAATTTGATGATAAAAAAGAGGTGAGAACATGGCAGTAAAAGATCAAGTAGCAAAAGTTAGACAAACTTTAGAAACTCATACTAATGTAAGAGTAGTTGCAGCAGTAAAATACTTTGATATTAATAAAACAAAAGAAATAGTAGAAGCTGGAATTACTGATATAGGCGAAAACAGAAAAGATTCATTTTTAGAAAAGTATGAGGCTTTGAAAGATTACCCAATTACTTGGCATTACTTTGGAATTATTAAAATACCTCCAAAATTAAATAGTGCTTTCGTGGACTCAATCGATTATTTACATTCATTAGATAGTATAGATCTTGCTAATGCAATAAATAAAACAAGAAAAAGAAAAGATCCGCTTAAATGTTTTGTTTATGTAAACATCGCAAGTAGTCCTAATAAAGCAGGGCTTGATGAATCAAAAGTTATTCCTTTTATTAAAAGTCTTGCAAAATATGAAAAAATTGAAGTTGTAGGATTAATGACAACTGGGAAAAATACTTTTGATGAAGATTTAATCGCATCTTATTTTGATGCAATGGTTGAATTACAAAAAGAAGTACAAGCACTTAATCTTCCTTATGCTCCATGTAATGAGCTTTCAATGGGGATGAGTAACGATTATAAAATAGCAATTGAACATGGTGCTACATTTGTACGTCTTGGACAAATTTTATCTAAATAGGTGATTTAAAATGGCTGCAAAGAAAAAAATAAGTAAAAAAAATCTTGGTACTTCATTTGATCGTTTGTTAAGCTATAATCTAAAAGATGATGGAACAATTGATGATCAAATGATTGAACTTGCTGAAGCAATTCTTAGTGATTGTCCAGTATTGTTAAATTTTGATACTGTAAAAGATGTTAATGTTTGTAATAGAGTTTTATCTTTCTTATCTGGTCTAAATTACGCTATTGCAGGACGTGTTTATCAAATTGGTGCTGAATCTTATCTTATCGCATCAAGTGCTGCATTTGAAGATGGTAGTTTAGAAAAATGGGTTAAGGAATTTGGCCATTTCGATGATTAAAGATAAACTTGGTGATTATAGAAAAATCGTCTTACGTGGAGATATCGTATTAACTGATTTTTTAGATTTCGAAGAACAAAAAGAAATTTATGCTGTTAAAAACCCTAATATTGATTTATACTTAGATGGTGGATATGAAGGTGCAGAAAGAAAAAGAGCATTGATTGGATATCTTGATAATTCTAAGTTAAATTATGATATAGTCATATTACAAAGTTCATATGATCCAAAATTTGGTGAAATTACCCATCGCAATGTATTAGGAACGATAATGGCTTTTGGAATTAAGCGTAATACATTTGGTGATATTGTTGTTGAAAATAATTTAATTACTATATTTGCAAGTAGAGAAATTAGTGAATATTTAATCAATAATCTAACAATGATATCTCGTCAAAGAATGAACTGGAAAATAATAAATGAGTTTGTTCAAATAGAAAATAAAGAAGTTATTAAAACTATAAATGTTGCAAGTATGAGACTTGATGCTGTAGTAGCTAAAGCAATCAACTGTGGTCGTAGTGAAGCAGTAGAACTGATAACCTCTGGACTTGTGTTAATTAATCATAAAGAGTGTTTAAGTATTACTCATACTGTAAAAGAAGAAGATCTTCTTTCAATTAGAAAGTTTGGTCGTGTAGAGATATTAGAAATAATTGGTTTATCTAAAAAAAACCGAACAATTGTAAAGATAAGTGTTAAACATTAGAAAGGAGTCTATCATGGACTTAAAAACAAAAGATTTTAAAGATACATTATTAATGCCAAAAACTGATTTTCCAATGCGTGGAAACTTAGGTGTTAATGAACTTCCAATTCAAGCTAAATGGGAGGAATTAAATATTTATGAAAAAGCTGTAAAGAAAAATGAAGGAAAAGAACCATTCTATTTACATGATGGTCCTCCTTATGCAAATGGTAATATTCACCTTGGGCATGCACTTAATAAAATTCTTAAAGACTTTATTGTTAGATATAAGACAATGAGTGGATTCTATGCTCCTTATCAACCTGGTTGGGATACTCATGGACTTCCAATTGAACAAGCTTTAACTAAAAATAAGAAAGTTAATCGTAAAGAAATGAGTGTTGCTGACTTTAGAACTCTATGTGAAAAGTATGCGTTAGAACAAATTGCTCAACAAAAGATTGGCTTTAAACGTTTAGGTGTATTAGGCGACTGGAAAGACCCTTATATTACTTTAACACATGATTTTGAAGCAGAACAAATTAGATGTTTTGGTAAAATGGCTGCACGTGGTTTAATCTTTAAAGGATTAAAACCTGTATATTGGTCACCTTCATCTGAAACTGCTTTAGCTGAAGCAGAAGTAGAATATAAAGATGTTTCTGCTACTTCAATTTATGTTGCATTCCCTGTTGTTGATGGTAAAGATGTGTTATCTAATGACTGTGAACTTGTAATTTGGACAACTACTCCTTGGACAATTCCTGCTAATTTAGCTGTTTGTGCTGGTCCAGATTTTGAGTATGCTGTTGTTAAAGTAGAAGAAAGATTCTTCGTAGTTGCGTTAGATTTACTTGAATCTGCTGCAAAAGCAATCGGTTGGGAAAACTATGAAATTCTTCAAAAAGTTCCTGGTAACCAACTTGAAGGTGTAAAATATTTACATAAATTATATAATAGAGTATCTCCAGTAATTTTAGGTGATCACGTAACTCTTGAATCTGGTACAGGGCTAGTTCATACTGCTCCTGGTCATGGTGAAGATGACTTTAATGTAGGTAAGAAATATGGTCTTGAAGTATTATGTCCTGTTGATTCACGTGGTTTTATGACTGAAGAAGCTGGCGAATTTGCTGGAATGTTTTATGAAGTTGCTAATGAAGAAGTAATTAAACGTTTAGATGAAGAAAATATGTTACTTCAAAAATATAGTTTTATGCATAGTTATCCACATGACTGGAGAACTGGTAAACCAATTATTTTCCGTGCAACTCCACAATGGTTTGCATCAATTGATAAATTTAAAGAAGATATTTTAGAAGCAATTAAGACTGTTACTTGGTATCCTCAGTGGGGTGAAGTAAGACTTGCAAATATGATTAAAGATCGACAAGATTGGTGTATTTCACGTCAAAGAGTTTGGGGTGTTCCAATTCCAGTATTCTATGCTGAAGATGGTACTGCAATTTTAGATCAAGATGTAATTAATCATGTTGCTGACCTTTATGAACAATATGGTTCAAATATTTGGTTTGAAAAAGACGCTAAAGAATTATTGCCAGAAGGATTTACTCATGAAGGTAGTCCAAATGGTATCTTCACAAAGGAAATGGATATCATGGATGTATGGTTTGACTCAGGTACATCACATCATGGAGCACTTTTAAAGAAATATGGTACTTGTGTTGCTGATGTATACTTAGAAGGTTCAGACCAATATCGTGGTTGGTTTAATTCAAGTTTAATTACAAGTGTT
Source organism: Bacilli bacterium (assembly GCA_045533785.1). Lineage (GTDB taxonomy): Bacteria > Bacillota_I > Bacilli_A > ML615J-28 > CAG-313 > UBA1737. Next base: position 5,910 of record JAZSIL010000269.1, on the reverse strand, counting down.
GCATTAGAAGGTAAAGCGCCTTATAAAACAATTATTAGTCATGGTTTTACACTTGATGGACAAGGAAGAAAGATGTCTAAATCACTTGGTAATACTGTTGATCCACTTCAAGTTTGCAATGAATCTGGTGCTGATATTTTAAGACTTTGGGTATCTAGTGTTGCTTATCAATCTGATATGCCAATGTCAAAAGAATTATTAAAACAAATTAGTGAATCATATCGTAAGATTAGAAATACATTAAGATTCTTACTTGCAAATGTATTTGATTTTAATCCAGCAGTTGATAGTGTTGAATATGCAAATCTTGGTGAAGTAGATAAATATGTATTATGTCGTTTAAATGAAGTTGTTAAAGAAGTCCATGCTGCATATAACACTTATGAATTTGATAGTGTGTATCGTACTATTTTGAATTTCTTAACAAATGATTTATCTTCATTTTATTTAGATTTTACAAAAGATATTTTATATATTCATGCTGCTGACAGTAATGATAGAAGAAGTATTCAAACAGTATTTTTTGAGTGTCTAAAAGCAATTACAACTATGCTTACACCAATTCTTCCTCATACTATGGAAGAAGTATATAGCTATATGCCTGGTGAAAAGCAAGAATCAATTTATTTATGTGATATGGTTAAACCAGTTTATTATGATGGTAGTGATGCAATTATTGCTAAATTTAATAAATTTATGGCATTAAGAGATGATGTGTTAAAAGCACTAGAAGCAGCTCGTAATGAAAAGATTATTGGTAAGAGTTTAAATGCTCATTTAGTAATTTGTCCTAATGATGAAATGGCTAAAGAATTAGTTGATTTCCATCTAAATTTAGGTCAAGTATTCATCGTTTCTAAATGTGATGTTGTTTCTAATTTAGAAGATGGTGTTGAGTATCCTACTGCTAAAATTAAGGTAACAGCATGTGAAGGTGTTACTTGTGCTAGATGTTGGCAAATTGTTGACAATGTTAATGAAGATTGTTTATGTGGACGTTGTCAAAAAATTGTTAATAAATAATATAAAATAAAGAGAAAAGAGGTACTTGGAATGATTATTCATTTTTTCAGGGAAAGAACTAAACCACGAATTGATTTTTATCAATTAATCGATGGCTATTTTGATAATTTAGATAACTGTGTTATCAAATCAAATGATGATGAAGTTGAAATTTCTATTAATATGAGTAATTTTGATTTTAAATATCAATTATATATCACAAAGCGTTCTAGAGTTTCTAGCTTATATCGTTTAAATCGTGATTATACAAATTTACATTTTTTATGTGAAATTCCAAGTGTATTACCTCAATATATAAGTAGAATAATTTTTAAACAAATTAGTGATATTTGTGAAAAATTTGAACTTGCGATATATTGTGATTTATTTGATAATATCCATACATTTGATATGTTTGAACTAATCACAGCTTTAGGCAAAGAACGTATAAAATATTTAGAAGAACATGAAGATGTTGAAACATATAAAGTTCCAATGCCAGTACTAAATGAAATGTGTCGTTATCAATCAATGATTGATGAACTTCCAAGTTTAGTAAAGGGTGATGTTATTGTAAAAAAATATAATGTCATGCGTGAAAAGAAAACTGGTGTAATTTGTACTAGTATTAGTTGGAAAGTTGGAACACCAACGTTATTTCCACCGCATTTAAACTATGTACAAGTAGAAGAAGAAGAGAATTTAGTTGCTTTAGTTCCAATTGAAATCTTTTATAAATATGTAGAAAAACTAATGAATGAAGTTAAAGATGTTGATTATAAATTGTTATATTTAAATGAAAAAACAGCACTTAAAGCTAAAAAATTAGTTAAAAAAATGCGTAAAGCAATTGTATCTTATACAAATTTTGATGAAATTAAAATTACTAATTTAATAGAAAGTTAGGAGAAAAGAGAATGAAAGTAAATAAATTAATTGATCATACAATTTTAAAAGCATTTGCTACTGAAGAAGAAGTATTAAAACTTTGTGCTGAAGCAAAAGAATATGATTTTAAAAGTGTGTGCGTTAATCCTGTTAATGTTGCACTTGCAAAAAAAGCATTAGAAGGTAGCAATGTACTTGTTTGTACAGTTGTAGGTTTTCCTCTTGGAGCTAATACTAAAGAAATTAAAGCTTTAGAAACACTGGATGCTATTAAAAATGGTGCTGATGAAATTGATATGGTAATAAATATCGGTAAAGCAAAAGAACATGATTTTGAATATATTGAAGATGAAATTAAATGTGTAGTAACTGCATCTGCTGGGAAAACTACTAAAGTAATCATTGAAACTTGTTATTTATCAGATGAAGAAAAAGTTGAATGTTGTAAAGCTGCAAAGGCTGCAGGCGCTACTTTTGTAAAAACTTCAACTGGATTTGGAACAGGTGGAGCTACAGCTGCTGATATTAAATTAATGAGAGAAACAGTAGGAGCTGAAATGGGCGTTAAAGCAAGTGGTGGTGTAAGAAGTTTTGAAGATGTTAAATTAATGGTTGAAAATGGGGCAACAAGAATCGGAGCTTCAAGCGGCATTCAAATTATGAAAGATGCATCAAATGTAGGTGAATAAAATGATTAAAGCTACTCCTCATATTGAAGTTACACAAGAAGGTAAAATTGCGAAAACAGTTTTAATGCCTGGTGATCCACTTCGTGCGAAATTTATTGCTGAAAACTTCTTAGAAGATGTTGAACAATTTAATTCAGTTCGTGGAATGCTTGGCTTTACTGGTACATATAAAGGTAAGAAAGTTTCAGTAATGGGTTCAGGAATGGGAATGCCTAGTATTGGTATTTATTCTTATGAACTATTTAATGTATATGGTGTTGAAAGAATTATTAGAATTGGTTCAGCAGGAGCATATGATGCAGCATGTAAAGTTTATGATGTTGTAGTTGTTAAAGATGCTTTCTCAGAATCAAATTATGCACGCCTACAAAATGGTGAAACTCGCAAACACTTAGATTCTACAAAGGAATTAACAGATACAATTTTAGCTACTGCAAAAGAATTAGAACTTGATGTTCATTATGGAACTATTCATTCTTCAGATGTTTTCTATGGAACAGATGCTGATCTTTGGAAAAGACTAAATAAAGAAGAAGGATGTTTAGGGGTTGAAATGGAAAGTTTCGCTTTATTCCACAATGCTAATCATTTAGGAAAGAGTGCTGCATGTATTTTAACAATCTCAGATTCATTCGTTACACATGAAGTTACAACATCTCATGAACGTCAAGTAGCATTTGCTACAATGATGAAATTAGCACTAGAAACTGCTATTAAATACTAAAAAATAAACCACTATTTTAAGATAGTGGTTTTGTCTAATTAGAAAGGAGATATTATGGATATAATTGATTTACAAAATTTAAATTTATATTATAACTATGATAGTAGATTTAAAACAATTTCGGTATGTTTATATTTTTATTTTCCGATTAATGAAAAATATATTCCAGAACTTGCTATGATATCACAAATGATGCAAAAAACATCTAAAAGTTACCCAACGGAAGAAAGCTTTGGTTATTATTTGAAAAGTATTTATGATACGAGCTATAGTATGTCTTCTACAAGAACAGGTAAAATGCAAAGTTTAAGAGTTTCAGTATCGTTTATTAATCCAAAATATATAACAGAGGAAATCAATATCACAGAAAAAGCAATTCACTTCCTTTTTGATACATTATTAAATCCTAATTTTACAGAAGATAATTTACAACTTGAAAAAGATATGTTACTTCAGTTCCATCAAAATGTTTATAATAATAAAGCAAAATATGCTGCTCTTAGATTTTATGATGAAATGTATAAAGGAGAAGTTGATGCGATAAATTCTAATGGTACAGTTGAAACAGTAAACAATGTTACAATGGATTCAATAAATGAGGCTTATCAATACTTAATTAATTCACCCTGTTATTTATTTGTAACAGGAGATACAGAAAAAGAGCCAATAATTGATGAAATAAATAAATATGATTTATCTATGTTTAAAAAATATACTTTAACTAATGATTTAGAATTTATTGATAACTACCATAAAGAAATTATTTCAGCAAAAGAAATTATTGAAGAACAAGATATTAATCAAACAATAATTTATATCGGTTATCGTAGTGATATTAGAAGAAATACAAAATATCGTTTTGCATATACATTTTTATCAGCAATGCTTGGTGAATACTTTCATTCAACGTTATTCCAAGTTGTTAGGGAAAAATATAATTTAGCATATTCAATTGGAACTGCAATTCAAATGAATAAAGGTGCTTTACATATTTTTGCAAGAATTTCAAAAGATAATATTGAACTTGTTAAAAAGTTAATATTTGAAGAAATAGAAAAATACCAAGATGGTATAATTGATGATAAAACATTTGAATTAACAAAAACTTCAAGAATTAATGATGTTTTAAAAAATGGGGATTCACCGTTTAATCCATTATTTGATTTACAAGAAGAATTAATGGGATTTGGAAAAATTTCTGATGAAATCATTATTGAGAATATAACTAATTTAACTAAAGAAGATATTCAAGAAGTTGCTAGTATGTTAGTGCTGGATACAATTTATATTTTAAAGGGGAAAGCATAATATGCAAAAGATTACAAATAATTTGTTAAATGAATCATATTATAAATATACACTTTCAAATGGATTAAAAGTTTTATTATTTCCAAAACCATTAATTAAACGTTCATATGCAATGTTAACAGTTAAGTATGGTTCCATTCATCAAGAATTTAAAATTGATGGTAGTGATGAAGTAATTAAAACACCGGCAGGTGTTGCACACTTTTTAGAACATAAAATGTTTGAAATGCCAGATGGTAGTGATGCTAGTAATTTATTCGCAGAACTTGGTGCTGATGTTAACGCATATACCTCAGATGAAAATACATCATATTATTTTTCTACAGTGAGGAATTTCGAAAAATCGTTAGAATTATTGTTAGACTTTGTTCAAACACCATATTTTATAGAAGAATCAATTGAAGGTGAGAAAAAAATTATTGAACAAGAAATAATGTCATCTTTGGATCGACCTAGTAGTGTTTGTTATCAAGGAGTATTAAGAAATCTTTATAAAGAAAATAAAATAAAAGATGATATTGGTGGTACTGTTGAATCAATTAACACGATTAATAAAGATATTTTACAAATGTGCTATAATACATTCTATCATCCATCAAATATGATTTTAGTTGCTGTGGGGGATTTTGATTTACAAAAAACTCTTGAATTAATTGAAAATAATCAAGCTAATAAAGATTTTAATCCATATTTAAATCCAACAGTAATTCATTATTTGGAATCAAATAAAGTAAATAAAGAATATGATAGTTGCACAATGGATGTTAATATTAGTTACGTATGTGTAGCCTTAAAGATTGATTTACATGAGAAAACTTCTCAAGAAATATTAAAAATGGCACTTATTTTTTCGTTCATTTTAGAAGAACAGTTTGATTATTCTTCTAAAAATTATCAAGAATGGTTGAGAAACCATATTATTGATTATACTTTTTCGTTTAATTACGTGCTGTGTAAAACTCATGCGTACATAACGATTGATGGACAAGCTTTTGATCCCAATGTTTTTATTGATGTAATGCGTAAGGAATTATTAAATATTCCTAAAGTTATGTTTAGTGAAGAAAGATTCAGTAACTTTATAAGAAGTCATATTGCTTATCAAATTAGAAAATTTAATTCTGTTGAAGCTATAGCAAACTCACTAAACGATGAAGCTATAGATGACCTTGAATTATTTGAAAAACTTGAAACTCTTAAGAATCTAAAATTCGAAGATTTAAAAGAAGTATATGAATATTTTGATGAAAATGCAATTTCATCATATGTTGTTTTACCAAAACAAAATTAAGTCTATAA
>JAZSIL010000135.1:0-2898 GCA_045533785.1 Bacilli bacterium | reverse complement strand
GATCATACTCTTCTTTAGTTAATAAAGTTTTAAATTCTGCTGTGATTTCTTTTGCCATAATATAAATCTCCTAAAACTATTATTTCTTATTCCATTGATATTATACACAAAAAAATTTAAAATGCAAGTTTATTAATTACTTTTTTTATTTTATAAATTTTGTAGTATAATTTTAGATAATATGATATAATATATTTGGTGATAAAATGATAGAAATGAATGAATTATTTAACTGGGATATATTTTTACAACCATATGAACTTGCGGTTGAAGATTTTATCTTAAAAATGGAAGGTATTAAGAATCAGTACCATAAAGCTAATCTATATTGTCCAATTGAAATAGTATCTGGACGTGTAAAAAGTCCACAAGGTATTTTAGATAAAGCAAGAAGAATGAATGTTCCTACTGAATTAATTGATGAAAAAGTTCATGATATTGCAGGGATTAGAATTACTTGTAAATATATTGATGATGTTTATAAAGTAGCAGAACTTGTAAAAAATCGTCGTGATTTAGAAGTTTTAGAAGTGCGTGATTATATTAAAAATGTAAAACCGAGTGGATACAGAAGTTTTCATATTATCGCAAGATATAGTGTCGAAACGATTAAAGGTGCAATGCCAGTACTACTTGAATTTCAAATAAGAACACACGCAATGCACTTTTGGGCTAGTATTGAACATTCTTTAAAATATAAATATCAAAAAAGAATTCCTGTAGAACTTAAAGAACGTTTAACTGCAGCAGCAAAGGCCGCTGAAAAATTAGATGAAGAAATGACTTCAATTAAGTTAACAATTGAAAAATTAGATCTTACATTTGGTGAAGATAAGAGTAAACAACCTGATCCACTTGAAAGTGAAGTAACAATTAATCATAAGAAGTGGTAATATGATAGTAAGATTTAAAATTGAGGAGTCTGGATATCGTATTAAAAGATATTTAATTAAACAAGGTATTCCAGATCAAGTCTTTAAAGAAATAAGAAGTGGTAACGGACAATATTTAGTAAATGATCAAATAGTTGATAATCATTTTCTACTTAAACCTGGTGATTTATTAGAAGTTGTCATGCCAGCAAGTGATCAAGGTGAAAATATTGTTTCTACGTTAGGTGATTTTGAAATTGTGTATGAAGATTCGTATTTATTAATAATTAATAAAGAACCTAATATCGCAACTATCCCTACCAAAGAACATTTTACTAATTCACTTGCAAATTATGTAATGTCGTATTATAAACGAAATGGAATTTTAGCTAATATTCATTTTGTATCAAGACTTGATGCACCAACGTCAGGACTTATTATGCTTGCTAAAAATGGGTATATGACTACGTTACTTCAAAATACTACTATTACAAAAAAATATCTTCTAGAAACAAATAGAATTGTAGATCCTTGTGAAGGTATTATAGAACTTGGAATAGAAAAAGAACCAACAAGTGTTATCAAACGTTACACAACAACTGATTTCATCAATAGTAAAACAGTATATAAAACACTTTACGAAGAAAATAATCATTCTTTTATTGAAGCGTTACTTTGTACTGGTAAAACGCATCAACTAAGACTTCATTTTTTAAGTAAAAATGCTCCAATTGTCGGTGATATGCTTTATGGTGAAGAGACACCTGATGGAATATTACACCTACATAGTTACTATTTAGAATTTATTCATCCAGTGACTAAAGAATTAATTAGTTTAAAAACATATCCTAATTGGATAAATAAAGATAAGTTAAATTAAAAATGTGTTATATTAACACATTTTTTTTACTATCTCATCGATTATTCCATATTCTAAAGCTTTGTTTGCATCCATATAAAAATCTCTTTCCGTATCATGTTCTATTTTAGATAATGGTTGTTTAGTGTTAATAGATAAGATTTCATTAAGTTTTTTCTTAATACTTATTATTTCTTCTGCAACAATCATAATATCTGTAGCTTGACCTTTAGCACCACCTAGTGGTTGATGAATCATCACTTTAGTGTTTTCAAGTGCATATCTTTTATCCCCACTTGAAAGTAAAAAGGCTCCCATACTCGCACAAAGTCCCATGCCGATTGTAATGACATTTGGTTTAATATATTTCATCGTATCATATATTGAAAGTCCTGCTGTAACACTACCTCCTGGTGAATTTATATATATATAAATATCTTTTTTTTCATCTGTAGATGATAAAAATAATAACTGTGAGATAATGCTTGCACTTGTGGCATCGGTGATTTCTCCAAATAGAATTATGATTCTATCTTGTAGTAACCTAGAATATATATCATAACTTCTTTCTCCTCTTCCACTTTGTTCAATTACAATTGGTGTTAAATTCATAAATGGTACTCCTTTTCTTTAATATTACATTAAGTATATAATAATTATTTTAATTAATTTGTCAAATCTGGGCATCTATTTATACATTTATGAAAGTAATTCATATTATATTAACAGAAAGAGAGGTGAAAACTCTTGAATCAATATCAAAATCCATTTATCAATAACATGAATTATATGGGCAATAACGATCAAAATAATAATACAGGATGTGGATGTAATCAACAACCTCAAGCACCTTGTGGATGTGGTAACATGCAAAAACCTATGTGTCCACCTATTTATCAAGAATGTCCACCAATTGTTACTTGTTCTAAGCAAGTAATTGATCAATATCACATTGTTAAACAACCATATGTTCATAATTACCATACTGAAGTGGTACATCATCATGTTGTTCAAAAAGAATTTATTCCTAATTATACATGTAGTGAAGTGCATGTAAATGAACCTGATAATTATAATGTACCTAGATAGTATGAAGAAAAAAGCTTATAAGTTTATACTTATAAGCTAATTTTATTGCAAAATTATTTTTTTTATTTATAAATTATG
>JAZSIL010000101.1:0-3381 GCA_045533785.1 Bacilli bacterium | reverse complement strand
TAAGACCTAATTCAGTTAACTTTTGACTAATAGCACTATCAACGAAATTATTTGTTAATAAAATAATATTTAATTTCTCATTTTCAAAACTCTTTAACTTTTCAAAGTCACTTTCTTCATTAAACCAATATAATAAAGTTGTATTATTATCTATATTTAAATCAAATGTTGTGTTATCACTATAAGTAATTGTTAACTCTGAAACAGTATCAAACTTTTTATAAACATTTCTTTCCAAATTCACAACTATCATAACAGTTGTTAAACTAACAAGCATTAATACATATGTAATGATATTAAAATTCTTTTTACTAATCTTAAATACTTTCTTTTTTTCTACTTCATCAACCGAAGAAACCAGTTCTTCTTGTTGTTTTGCTTTTTCTTCGTCTTCTTTAATAATAGATGAAATCATTTTCCATTTAATTGCTTTACAACCGCAAACTTTCATACAGTCACCACATTGAATACATTCATGGTCACCAACTTCTTTTACATCCATCTTACATGTGTTTATACATGCATTACAGTGGTTACAAGCTGATTTATCAACTTTTACACCAAGAATAGAAAGTTTATTAAAGATACCATATATTGCACCAAGCGGGCAAAAGAATCTACAAAAGAATCTATAAATAAAAACTGACGCAACAACAAAAATAACTAATAAAAAGAATTTCCAAGTAAATAAACTTCCAAGTCTAGCAAATGATGAAGTATTAGCTTTATTCATTAGAAGGAATATTGCTCCTTCAAATGTCCCAGCAGGACAAATGTACTTACAAAAACCTGGAACTGGAAGACCTTTTTGTTGGAAAGCATAAATTATTGGTACCCCAATTACAAGTACAAATAATAATACATATTTAAAATACGATAAACATCTAGTTATTTTACTTTTTCTTACCTTTGGTGTTTTTATCTTATATAACAATTCTTGTAAAAGTCCAACAGGACACAAGAAACCACATATTGTTCTACCAAAAATAATACAATATAAAAGAATGATTCCTAATACATAAGTGGGAAGTTTAGTTTTACTTTCCGCTAATGCATTTTGAATCGATCCAAGTGGGCAAGCACCAATAGCACCTGGACACGAATAACAGTTAAGCCCCGGTAAACAAACTGACTTAGATTTCCCTTGAAAAATATCGCCAGTCACAAAACCTTTCATGTAAGCATTATAAAGCAGAGCAGAATATAGTTGAATTATTTTACGTTTACTAGGCATAATTTTTTTAAAAAACTCTTTAATTTTACTCATATCTTACTCCTACCCTAAACCTATACATTCAGTACAGATATTAATAGCTTTTTGTAATGTATCATCTGCACCACCATTAATAACCCCAATAACAATAAAAATTATTGCGATACTTAAAATTACTGTTTGTGTAATCATTTTTATTAATTTTGTTTTTTTAGATTCAGTAACATTCTTTATAACTTTACCATGATTTTTTATAATTTCTCTTAAAATATCACATGAAACTTTAGCATTAAATTCTTTATAAAAAGCATATCCTATAAATGAACCAAATGAAATAATTACCCAAGGCATTAAATGAATTGCCATTTCAACTGCTTGCTTAGATAAATCACCAGTTGGATCAAAATGTTTGATGTTCAATAGGTAACATAGTCCCATTACTGATGATATAACTATAATTGCAATTGTAACTATTCCAGCAATTTTATTCTTCTTCTTTATATTTAGTAGTTTACTATTAATCTCTTCATCATCAATAACTGGGCAAACTCTTTCTAAGTTTGCTTGTTTTGTTACATTAGATATTTTAGAAACATTTTTATACTTGAAATTTGTAATATTAAAATATATAAATGAACCAATAATTAATAATACCCATAAAATAATTACTGGTAATATTTCTAAAATATATTGAGCACAAATTTCTCTTGTAAATACTGCATTGTTTCCATAATAAATTCTTAAAACTTGCATTATGAAAACAATTCCTAAAATAATTGTTTGAAAACTTGTTACAAGTAAAAATATTTTATCTAGTTTATTACTCTTATTCATAGTTTTCTCCTTTCCTTTTTATAAAGTAGGGCCCAATTTTATTTGGGCCCTAATCTACTTTTAATTAGATTTTTCTGGACCTAAATATTTATAGTAATAACATAATTTAACCCATGAATATTCAATACCTTCAAATGTATATTTATCCATTAACATACTAAGTACTTTTGCAAACTCAGCATCTACTTTTACACATCCATAAAGTTCTGAATTTTCATCTGTAATCATATTGTCTTCAATATATTTAGTTACATATTCTGTATAATTTACATAACCTAATTCTTTTAAGTCATCTTCTGATAGTTTTACATAAGTATAACCATTTTCTTCAGTCTTACCATCTGCACCAATTTCAGGTACTTCGTGGTATTCACCATTTGCATCATAGCATACATAGTAACGAACAATATTATTATTTTCATCTAAATAATTTACACGGTAATATCCTTCTTCATCTACAAGAGGTTGACCTAAATCATCTTTACTAAAATCAAATGCGTTAAATCTTTCAAGTGCAGTTTTTAGTGAATATCCATTTGTAATATTGTTAAGATATGTAATATCACAATATACATAATTATCACTTGATAAACCATCTTTAACAACATAATATCCTTCTTCATTTAGTTCTACATCAACATAGTTACCAGAGATAATATCTGACATTTCATCATCACTTGAAGTAAAGAATCCAGGTGATGCCATTGTAAATAACTCTTTAGTTTCACCAACAAAACTTAATTCAACATTAATTTCACTATATTCATTAATATCATAGAAAACTGCTCTAAATAAGTATAATTCGCCTTTTTCTAAATAAATATATAGTACAAAGTCATCATCAAGTAGACCACCAGTTGAAAGAATTTTAGCAAATTCTCTTAAACCATAATCAGCTTCTTGAATAACAACACCATCTTTATCACAAGCCCAACCAAGTGTTTCAACACTTTCAACACCATAGAACTTATAAACACCACTTACTTCAGGAACAAAACCAAAGATTAAACCACGAGGTAGAATAATTCTATCAATCATACCACTTGCAGTAGCAGGTTTTTCAATACCACTACCTTCAAACATAATCGGTTCAAATGGACATACGCCAATTGTAGGAAGACCAAGTTCCTTACCACCTGTTCCATATGCAGAATAGTAAACACATACTTCTAACCATTGATTAGGATTAATAGCAGCAGCATCAGCACCAAGTGCTTTTGTAATTTCTTTTAATGCATCAGCTAATTCCTTAGTAACAGGAGTATAACCAACTTGAGAATTACTTGCGTATACTGAATATTCTTCAATTACTTTATTATAGTCAACACCATCAG
>JAZSIL010000262.1:0-4457 GCA_045533785.1 Bacilli bacterium | reverse complement strand
CGTCATTATTCTGATGAAGTTGTAGAAAAGTTTGTTCAAAAATCATTAGAACATGGTATTAATATTATTCGTATTTTTGATGCATTAAACGACTTAAGAAATTTAAAGAGTGCTGTTGATGCTACTAATAAATATAAAGCTCAGTATGATGGACATTGTCAAATTGCTTTATCATATACAACAAGTCCTGTTCATACAATCGATTATTATGTAGAACTTGCTAAAGAAGTAGAAAAAATGGGTGCTGATTCAATCTGTATCAAAGATATGGCTGGTGTACTTTTACCAAACGATGCATATGAATTATTCTCTCGTTTAAAACAAAATGTAAAATTACCACTTGAACTTCATACTCATTGTACTGGTGGTATTGCAGAAATGACTGTCATGAAAGCTATTGAAGCTGGTTGTGACATTGTTGACACTGCACTTTCACCTCTTTCTGGTGGTACTTCTCAACCTTGTACAGAAAGTTTACAATACGGTCTTGCTGGTACTGAATATGATCCAGGTCTTAAACTTGATTATTTAAAGAAAGCTTGTGAAAAATTAACTGTAGTTAAAGATGCATTCTTAAAAGAAGGTAAACTTAATCCGAAAGCTTTAACAGTTAATCCAAATATTTTAAAATACCAAGTTCCAGGTGGAATGTTATCTAACCTAATGAGCCAATTACAAGGCCAAGGTGCAATGGATAAATATGAAGAAGTATTACGTGAAATTCCACGCGTAAGAAAAGATTTAGGTTATCCACCACTAGTAACACCACTTTCTCAAATGGTTGGTACACAAGCTGTTATGAATGTATTATTTGGTGAAAGATATAAATCTTGTCCAAAAGAAATTATTGAATACTTAAAAGGTAACTATGGTAAAGCTCCTGCAGAAGTAAATGAAGATGTTCGTAAAAAGATTATTGGTGATGCAGAAGTTATAACATATCGTCCTGCTGATAAAATTGCTCCTGAATTTGATGCAATGAAAGAAAAATATGGTGACATTTGTAAATGTGATGAAGATGTACTTTCATGTGCACTATTTGAAAATGTAGCAGTTAAATTCTTAGAAGCTAAATATGCTCCAAAAGAAAAAGATGAAGTCGTTGAATTTAACGTAGTAATTGGGTAGGTGTTAGATATGAAAAAGTTATTTAAATTATTTATTTTAGTTATTACATGTGTATTTGTTTTTAGTTTAACAAGTTGTGCTAAAGGTTCTTTTAAAGATGTTGAACTTGTAGATGCTGCAGTTTTAGTAGTTGACAGACCTGTTGAAGGAAAAACATTTGTTGGCTATTATTCGTTTAATGAAGATGCTAAAACTGGTACATTATATTTAGTTGGTGCTGTAATTCCTGCTGGAAAATATGAACCAGTATATGTAGATAAAGCTACAGGTGATTATTCAATTCCTGCTCATGGGCATCAAAGAGATGGTTATTATTTTGCAGGTTGGTATCAAAGTGCTGAATTTGTAAATGGACAAAGAGTTACAACATTAAAAACAGCTGATAGTGATTTAACAATTCATGCTAAATATATTACACTTGCTGATGCTGGTGTTGTTGCTTTAGTATGTATTGCAATTGTATTCTTAATGTTAGTCTTATTATGCTTAATTGTTTCTGCATTTAAATATCTTCCTAAAAAAGAAGAAAAGAAAGAAACAGTTGTAAAATCACAACCACAACCTGTTGTAAGTGCACCACAAAAAGCATTTACAATGGATGATATTAAAGATGAAGATATGATGGTTGCAGCACTGGTTGCTACAATTGATTATCATAATGAAACTAAAGAAGACGTTAGAGTAGTTTCAGTAAAACAAATTGGATAGGAGAGTAAAAAATCATGAAAGTTTATAAAGTTAAAGTAAATGGTAAAGTTTACGAAGTTGAATTAGAAAGCGTAAGCGAAAAAGCTGGTAATATTGAAGCACCAGTTGCTGCTCCTCAAGCAGCTCCTCAACCTGCTCCTCAAGCTGCACCTGTAGCAAGTGGTGAAGGTAAAGAACAAAAAGCACCTATGGCTGGTACTATTTTAGATGTAAAGGTAAGTGTTGGTCAACAAGTAAATGCTGGTGATGTAATTTGTATCTTAGAAGCAATGAAACTTGAAAATGAAGTTGTTGCAGAATTTTCAGGTGTTGTTAAATCAATCGCTGTATCAAAAGGAACTGCTGTACAAAACGGTCAAGTATTAGTAGTTATCGGGTAATAAAATATGTTACAAGATTTAATTAAAAATTTCATTAACCAAATGGGATTTTTTACTAGTGGTGAGTTCGAATTAGTACCATTCTTATTAAGACTTGTTATGATCTTAGTTGCTTGTGTATTAATTTATTTAGCTATAGCAAAAGGATTTGAACCATATTTATTAATCCCAATTGGTATCGGGATGCTACTTGTAAATTTAGCTCCTGGATTATATAATGTTGAACATCAAGAAGGTTTATTTTATCAATTCCATCAAGGTATTAGTTTAGAGATTTTCCCTCCACTAATCTTCCTTGGAATTGGTGCTACAACTGACTTTGGTCCACTACTTTCTAGACCATCTAGTTTACTACTTGGTGCTGCTGCACAATTTGGTATTTTCCTAACATTCTTTGGCGCATTCTTCTTAGGATTTAATGCGTTAGAAGCTGCTGCTATTGGTATTATTGGTGGAGCTGATGGTCCAACTGCAATCTTCTTATCAAATAAAATGTTAGAAGGCGCTGCTGGTGGTGAAATGCTTTGTGCATCAATTGCGGTTGTTGCATATTCTTATATGGCACTTGTTCCAGTTATTCAACCTCCAATTATTAAATGGCTTACAACTAAAAAAGAAAGACAAATTAAAATGGTTCAAGCAAGAGAAGTTTCTAAACGTGAAAAAATCTTATTCCCAATTGTTGTTATGATTGTTGTAATTATGATTATCCCATCATGTGCTGCTTTAATTGGTATGTTAATGCTTGGTAACTTAATTAAGGAATCAGGTGTAGTTCCAAATCTTGTTGATGCTGCCGCAAAAACTATTATGTATGCTGTTACAATTCTTTTAGGCCTATCTGTTGGTGCTACTGCAATTCTTACTGATGGTGCTCAAGCTCTTAACTTCTTATATATCTTAGTTCTTGGTATGGTTGCATTTAGCGCTGCTACTGCTGCTGGTGTATTAGTTGGTAAACTTATGTGCAAACTTACAGGTGGTAAAGTTAATCCAATGATTGGTGCTGCTGGTGTTAGTGCTGTTCCAATGGCTGCACGTGTAGTACATAAGATTGGTATGGAAGAAGACAAATCTAATTATCTATTAATGCATGCTATGGGACCTAACGTTGCTGGTGTAATTGGATCAGCTGTTGCTGCAGGTTTACTTCTAAGTATTTTTGGATAAGACATGACAATTAAACGGATAGCAATTGATAGTATTTTTCTAGCACTATTAATCGTTAGTTCATATATATCAATTCCTTTATCCGATATATCATTGACATTACAAGTGCTAGTGGTTTTACTACTAGCACTTATTTTACCTTTTATAGATGCAGAAATAATAATTATAATATATACAGTTATGGGACTTATTGGTATACCAGTATTTTCAAACTTTTCAGGTGGTATATCAAAAATATTTACACCATCGTTTGGATTTATATTAAGTTTTATATTTGTACCAATTATCGTTAAATTATTATCAAAATTAAAAATCAAATCTGAAACACTTAAAACATTATTAATAAGTTTTATAGCACTTACTAGTATATATATTATTGGGATACTTTATTTGTTTGTAATAAAAAGCGTATATGAAGTAAACATTGTTAGTTTTATCATAATAACAGTCTTACCCCTTTTACCATTTGATATAATAAAAGTAGTCATTGTATGCTTTATTATAAGAAAACTAAAACCTACTTTAGAAAGGATTTCATAATATGGTTATAATTAAAAAAGATATAATATCATCAACAAATGAGTTTATTAAAGAAAATTATGAAACCTTGGATAACTATACAGTTGTTACTGCAAAATATCAAACACGTGGTAAAGGAAGAATGACTAGAAACTGGGAATCAAGTAATGCAGATAATATTTTAATGTCCGTTCTTGTAAAAGAGTTTAAAGAAAGATGTGACATAAATTTACTATCACTTGTTGCGAGCATGTCAATTCATAAGTTCTTAAAGAAATATCTCGATAACTTATATATAAAGTGGCCTAATGATATTTTAGTTGATAATAAAAAAATATGTGGAATCTTACTTGAAGGTAAAATAAATAATAATACTAAGATGGTATTTATTGGAATAGGAATCAATATCAATCAAATCGTTTTTAACGATGAAATTAATACTATTACAACATCGCTTAAAAAAGAATTAAATAAAGAATTTAATATCAATGAATTAATAGAAGAACTTGTTCATATTTTAATAAATGATATTGAAACATTCTTAAATGGAAG
>JAZSIL010000160.1:0-13720 GCA_045533785.1 Bacilli bacterium | reverse complement strand
AATAATAAAAATACATTATAAAAACCCTCCACAAATAGTGTAGAGGGTATTTAAATTCAATAATTTAGATAGACATAATGTCTTGTTCTTTTTCTTTTGTAAGTGTATCAATATTTAAGATATACTTATCAGTAAGTTTTTGAACTTGGTCACTATAACGTTTTAATTCATCTTCAGTAATTAAACTATCTTTTTCTAATTTCTTTAATGATTCAATAGCATCACGACGAATGTTACGAATAGCAACTTTATTGTCTTCTGCAACTTTCTTAGCTTGTTTTGCAAGGTCTTTACGAGTTTGTTCATTTAGTGGTGGAATATGAATTCTAACAACTTCACCATCATTTTGAGGATTTAATCCAAGACCAGCAGTAAGAATTGCTTTTTCAATATCTTTTAAAATTGATTTGTCCCAAGGTTTAACAACAATAGTTTGTGGATCTGAAGCAGATACACTACCTACTTGAGAAACAGGAGTAGGAACACCATAATAAGAAACCATTACATCATTTAAAATAGCAGGATTAGCTTTACCAGTTCTAATTTTTGTAAAATCCTTTTTAAGTGATTCAATAGTTTTTAACATTTTTTCTTCGCAAGATGCGATAACAGTTTTAGGCATGTTAGATTCTCCTTTTATTTATTTGAAACGATTGTTCCGATACTTGGATCAATCATAATTTGTTTGATATTACCGCTTTTATTCATATCGAACACAACAGCATCAATATCATTATCACTACATAGACTTGCAGCAGTTAAGTCCATTACTTCTAACTTTTCATTTAACATTTGTTGATATGTTAAACGAATATATCTTTTAGCATTTGGATTTTTTCTAGGGTCACTATCGTAAACACCATCAGTACCATTTTTAGCCATTAAAATTTTCTTAGCACCAATCTCTGAAGCACGAAGTGCAGCAGCAGTATCAGTTGAAAAATATGGATTACCAGTTCCACCAGCAAAAATTACGATATAACCTTTTTCTAAATATTCAACTGCAGCATTTCTTGTATATGAAGTAACTAATGAAGGCATTGGTACAGCACTTAATGTTATAGCCTTAAGTCCTGCATTTTTTAAACCATTTTCAACAGCTAAACTATTCATAACGGTTCCAAGCATTCCAATACTATCAGCAAGGCATCGATCCATATTATTACTTTCAGCATCTCTTCCACGCCACATATTCCCAGCACCACAAACAATACCAATTTGAACATCAGTACTTGCAAGTTCTTTAATTTCAGCAGCAACTGCTTCAATTTTCTTTGCACTAATACCAGTACCATTATCAGATAATGCTTGTCCACTAAGTTTTAGAATGATTCGTTCCATAGTTTAAGCCTCCGTTTTTAGTTATTTAATTAATTATTTCTTTTGAGCAGCAGCTGCTTGTGCAGCAACTTCAGCAGCAAAATCATCATTACGTTTTTCCATACCTTCACCTACTTCATAACGAACGTAAGCTACAGCAGAACTGTTTTTGCTCTTTAAATATTGTTCAACAGTTACACTTGGATCTTTAACGAATGGTTGATCTACTAAACAAATTTCTTTCTTGAATTTAGCTAAACGACCAACAACCATTTTTTCGATGATTGCTTCAGGTTTAGAAGCATTTTTAGGATCATTAGCAATTTCAGTTTTGATCATTTCAGCTTCTTTATCTAAAGTTTCTTGATCAATTAATGAAGAATCTAAATAACGAGGGTTATACATTGCAACATGCATACATACATCTTTAGCAACTAATTCATCAGTACCTTTAATTACTGATAATACAACGATTTTACCACCATTGTGTTTGTAAACACCGAATACTTCATCATCAGCTTTTTCAACTCTAGTAACACGACGTAAGCTTAATTTTTCACCGATAACTGCAGTTGCAGCAACGATAATTTCTTCACCTGTTTGACCTTCATAAGTTCCAGCTAAAACACATTTTTCACATTTAGCATCACTTGAAACACAGATTTTACCAATTACAGCAAGTAAATCAAGGAATTTTTGATTTTTAGCAACGAAGTCTGTTTCAGAGTTTAATTCATAAAGGTAAGCAACATTACCATTGATAACTACATCTGCTAAACCTTCAGCAGCAATTCTTGATGCTTTCTTTTCAGCTTTTGCAATACCTTTTTCACGTAGCCAGTCAACAGCTGCAGCAATATCGCCATTACATTCAGTAAGAGCTTTTTTACAGTCCATCATACCAGCGCCAGTTTTTTCTCTTAATTCTTTAACTAATGCAGCACTAATCATTTTTATATTCTCCTTATTTCTTAATTTTTATTATTCAGCCTTTGGAGCTTCATCTGCAGGTTCAACTTTTTCTTCAGCTTTTGGAGCTTCAACTTCAGCTTTACGAGGTTTAGAAGGACGAGGTTTTCTTTCACCACGTACAGGTTTTGCAGGACGTTGAGTTTGTTCTTCAGGTTGTTTTTCTTCTTCCGGTAAAACATATGGTTCAACAGCTTGACCATTAGCTTCTAAAACAGCATTAGCCATAACACCTACGATTAAACGAACAGCTCTAACACCATCATCATTTGCAGGAATAATGTAATCAACATCATCTGGATCACAGTTAGTATCAACTAAACCGAAAACAGGAATACCAAGTTTACGAGCTTCTAAAACAGCATTGTGTTCAGTTTTAGGGTCAACTACGAAAATAGCACCAGGAAGTTCAGTCATTTCTTTGATACCACCAAAGAATGCTTCAAGTCTTACCATTTCTTTTTTGATTTCGATTACTTCTTTTTTAGGTAAAAGATCAAATGTTCCATCTTTTTCCATTTCTTCATATTTGTATAATTTAGCAATACTCTTACGAATAGTCTTGATGTTAGTCATTGTACCACCAAGCCAACGTTTGTCAACATAATATTGACCAGCACGAGTAGCTTCATCCTTAATAATATCTTGAATTTGTTTTCTTGTACCAACAAATAATACTTTACAATTGTTGTTACGAACTACTTCTACCATCTTAGCATATGCAGCTTCGATTAAATCAGCAGTTTTTTGAAGGTCAATGATGTAAACACCATTTCTTTCTCCATAAATATACTCTTTCATTTTAGGGTTCCAACGGCGAGTATGATGACCGAAATGAACGCCAGCTTCTAGTAATTGTTTCATTGTAATTACAGCCATGATTTTTTCCTCCATTTTTCTTTTGTTTTTGGCCTCTAAGAAAGTCTTCATGGACCGCCTTAGTTTGAATCTTGTCTTATTTCATCAAACATAAACTTGACGACGCACTCGTTTCTTATGTGTATTTTTTTGCCATTATGTATTATACCAAAAAATATCTTATTTTTCCATCATTTAACTTATCTTTTTTTAATTAGTGTAACAAAAGACAATCCTTCGTGTTCAATATCTCTTTCAATTTCAACAAAACCTGCTTGTTTATAAAAATTTACATTATGATCTTCTTCTAAAATTGTATCAACATACCATGTTTTTACATTACTATGTTTCTCCAATACAGCATCAAATACTAGTCTACCTATCCCCATATGTCTAAATTCATCTATTATATAAAACTGAGCTATTTGCATCACATTAGGGTCATCTAATTCAAAGATAAATATTCCACCAATAATACTATCGGTTTTAAAATCAGTTATTTTATAATAATGTCCAAATTTATATTTTAAATTAAATTCCATTCTGTGAAGTGTCATATGATATGGATTCGAATCAAAGTCTCCATATTTTAACGAATAATTTTCAAAACATTTTTTTTGAATTGCAAGTAAAGTTTTAGCATCTTTTACTAATGCTTTTTCTAAATTTACCATTAATTTCTCCTTATCTCAATTAATTTAACTTTCCAATTATTTCCTATTATTATTAATTTGTCTTGGATGATTTTCCATTGACTTTTTCAATTGTTCGGTAGATACATGTGTATATATTTGTGTTGTAGATAAATTAGAATGCCCAAGCATTTCTTGAACACTTCTAAGGTCTGCTCCACCATCTAAAAGATGTGTTGCGAAAGTATGTCTAAGCATATGCGGATACACATGAATCGATTCAGCAGCATCTTCAATTATTTTATTTATAATTACTCTGACCCCTCTCGTAGTTAGAGGGCCACCATTTCTATTAACAAATAAAGCACTCGGAGCAACTGTTTCAACCTTTAAAATAAGTTCTTTTCTACCTATGTAAATATAATTATTTAAAGCTTCTATCGTTCTTAAATTCATCGGAACATAACGTTCTTTACTACCTTTACCTAATACTTTTATCATTGCATTTGCAAAATCTAAATTCTTAATTTCTAAAGATACAAGTTCCGATACACGGAGTCCTGAACCATAAAGGATCTCCATTATCGCAAGATTTCTTTTACCTATTGCAGTAGAAGTATCAATTGAAGAAAAGATTTTTTCAATTTCTTCTTTGTATAAAAACCTTGGTAAACTCTTCTCAACTTTAGGTGATTCAATAAGTTCAAAGGGGTTCTTTGTAACCATTTTTTCGGTGATTAAATAACGATAAAAAGTCTTTAAACTAGATAATTTTCTTGCAATAGACTTCTTTTTAAATTCATTATTAAAAAGTCTTGTCATAAAATTTCTTGCATGAATACTTCTAGCAGTAATTAATGTCCCCATTTGTTCTTGTTGTAAAAAATCTTTAAATTCACAAATATCATCAATATAAGCATTAATCGTATATTCAGAATAATTACGTTCAGCACTTAAATATTGTTTATATTTTTCAATCGCTTCAATCGATTTTTTTTCATTATCTACAACAACAGTCTCTTGTTTTTTAACTGATGGAACACTTCTTTTTCCTGTTGGTCTAATCGTCTTTTTAACAGCCACTAAAGATCACCTCCTCCTTATTATATAATATTTTTATAATTCTTTTACTAATTCATCAATAACAGCAAGTGCTCGCGCTGCATAAGCACTCTTACGTTCTTTTTTACCAACTTTCATATTTAATGGTTCAAATATACCAAAATTTACATTCATTGGATCAAATCTATCAACACCAGCATCACCATTATGATAATAACTGATATAATTAGCAAGTGCTCCAATTGCTGTTTTTGAATCAAGATTTAAAACATCTAATCCATTTAAATATCTTGCCATGTTTATTCCAGCAAGTAGTCCACTTGCAGCACTTTCAACATACCCTTCTACACCAGTCATTTGACCAGCAAAAAAGATTTGCTTATTACTTTTTAGTTGAAACCCATTATTTAATACTTTAGTAGAATTAATATATGTGTTTCTGTGCATTACACCATATCTAACAATTTCAGCATTTTCAAGTCCTGGAATAAGAGCTAATAATTTCTTTTGTTCTCCCCATTTAAGATGCGTTTGGAAGCCAACTAAATTATACAAACTTTTAGCTTTATTATCTTGACGAAGTTGTACTACTGCATATGGCCAGCGTCCTGTTCTTGGATCATCAAGTCCAACAGGTTTCATCGGTCCAAATAATAAAGTTTGTGGACCACGAAGGGCCATTTCTTCAATTGGCATACATCCTTCAAAAACTTTCATCTCAAATTCATGGCTTACAGTTTTTTCTGCATGAATTAAAAAATCATAAAATGCTTCAAATTCTTCTTTATTCATCGGACAATTAATATATGCTGCTTCGCCCTTATTATATCTTGATGCTAAAAAACACTTATTCATGTCAATTGATTCATACGTTACAATTGGCGCAACAGCATCAAAGAAATACATATAATCATGCCCTACAAGTTTACCAATTTCAACATGTAATTCATCACTTGTTAAAGGTCCAGATGCAATAATCACAGGACAATCAGGAATAGTTTTAACTTCTTCATAGTGCACTTCAACATTTGGATGATTAACAAGTTCAGAAGTAACATACTGCGAGAATAACTCTCTATCAACAGCTAAAGCACCTCCTGCTTCAACTCTAGTTGCGTCTGCAGCACGAATAATTAACGAATCCATTCTACGCATTTCTTCTTTTAAAAGTCCTACTGCGTTTTCAATTCCTGCAGCACGAAGTGAATTACTACATATAAGTTCTGCGAATCCTCCTGTTTGATGAGCAGGAGTCATTTTTTTAGGTCTCATTTCATATAAATGTACCTTTATTCCTCTTTTAGCTAGCTGATATGCTGCTTCACTTCCCGCAAGACCAGCTCCAATTACAATTACCTCTTTCATACATACCTCTATTAATTTATTTTAATACTTATATTTATTATACACTATTTTAAATAATTTTAACATAAATTAGAAAAAGAAAAATCACTATATTTAGTGATTTTCTTATCATTAATTATAAATAAATTTTGTTACCTGTTTTAAGCCATGAACTAGCATTAGCACGAAGTAATTCTATTGCACTTTTATTAGTTGCAGCAAGCACACTGTCAACAGTATCATCATTTCTTACTGTGTATACATTACTTTTTGGTATTGTCATTTCTTGACCAGGTACAAGTTTTAATTTACCAAAGTCATTATATAACCCCAAAAGAACTGGATCTACGTTTTCTTTGTCAGAAATACGTTCAATAGTATCATCATTGACAGTAGTATAAACATAATAATCAAATCCAGAATCTGTTGCTACTTTTTTTGGCACCAATAGTACTTGACCAGGGAATAACGTATTAGATGTTAACATATTAATATCAATAAGTTCTGATACTGTTGTATTAAACATTTTAGCTATCGCATATAGCGAATCACCTTTCTTAACTGAATATTCTACATATTCAACTCTTAAACCATAATTATTCATTACAAAAGCCTCCTCATAGTTAGTATATGAGAAGGCTCTTAATTTGTGATTAATTTCGATAATTTGTATCACTTAATTCAACAAATTCCATTAATACTCTAATTCTTTCTTCAATACGTGAAGCACGTAATTCATCAATATCTTTAACAGTTTCAGCTAAATGATTATGAAGCGACTCTGGATCTAAATTAGAAGTCATAAATGTTAATTTAAAGTTTTCCATTCTTTCTTGTAACACTGCACCTAGCACTTCATCACGAATAAATGCTGTAGTTGTTTCACCGCCAAAATCATCTAAGAATAAAACATCAGCATCTTTTAATATTTCTACAGCTTCTTCTAAGCCACCTGTTCCGATTGACGACTTTATTTGTCTAATTAAATCAGGATAATACGCAAATACTACTTTTTTGCCATTTTCCGCAAACTTATTCGCAAAACATGCCATAATATATGATTTTCCACAACCATATGGTCCATGTAAATAAATACCTTTTACATTTTCTCCGTTCATAGCTTTATTAAAAATATTCATCATTTTAGTATAAATAAGCTTACGAGCTGGTTTATCATTAAATAAACTTGTAGCATCAACATTATCTAAGTTACACGCAAGTGTAGTTAAATTAGCAATCTTTTCATTCTTATCCATAAGTTTCTTTAAATATGGACATGGAACATATTCTGTATAAATATTACCATTAAACATTATTTTTGGCATTTGACCAACTAAATCTTGACTACACCCATCTATTGAAGTACATCCAGCGCATTTTTTCTTATTAAGCATATATGAATAAATACTTAGAATTTCTTTTTCTAAAACATCACCACTAATTTGATTATGCTCAATTAATGCTTTAATATCTTTATCTTCTAAAGCACTTTTTAAAATTTGTTCTCGTCCAAAATCCATATGTACCTCCTTATTCATTAGGTTTAAAGAAATCAAGAATATCACGATCTAATTCTTGTCCATCTTCTTTTTCTGAAACAGATTCTTGTTTACCATACCAACTAGGAACTTGTTTAACAGTTTTAGTTTTAGTAGATTTACCTTTTTTAGGTTCTGTTTTATTATTAATATGATTTAGAGCATCTTCAGTTGTTGTAATTCCTGCTCTAATCCAAGTGTTTAATACTTTTAAGAAATAATTATATGAAGGAATTTCTCCATTTTTTTCAGATAAAACATATAAAATACAGACATTTAATACGCCAATTGAAATATTAGTTTCTTTTAGTAATTTATCAAACATACTAATTTCTGAACTTGTAAGTTCTGTTTGATATTTATGCTTAACAAGTTCATTTGGTGTAATTGTATTTAAAACATTAATTAATTTATCATTACTTCTAACGACATCACGTTTAGGAACAAAAACGACATTTTGATTACGATTATCATAGATTCTTTTCACTTGTAATTCTAATTCTTCTAAATTAATAGTTTTATCTACATTTACAGATAATAAAACAGCATCTTTTAATTTTTCAACAGTTAGTCCGTATAAAAATGCATAACGTTTAATTAAATTTAAAAAGTCATCATCTTGTAAAATAACCTTATCAAGAATATCCATCGCATCTACTAAAATAATAAAATGATCAATATTAAATTTACTATTATTAACTACTATTCCATTATTTATTGTATCAACACCAACTCCACGATAATCTCGATCAGTTTCATAAACCGATTCAAATACATCATCAAAACTTACAGTAATATTTTCAAACTGATTTGGATCAAGTCTTCTTAATAGAAAGTTATACGCAAGAACATCTAAGTCTTCTTCACCAATAATAGAACCAAGCACTCTAACTAAATCATGATTATTAAAGAATTCATATGGTGATAACACACTTTTTAATACATATATAAAATGCCCATCTTTATAATAAGTATTTAATAGACCAACTGCTTCTAATTTTCTTCTTTCATTAACTAACTTTGTTTTAGGTATATTTGTTAGTTTAACAAGTTGTGAGTGATTTAAAACATTACTTTCTTGTGCACCAGGTTCTAGCATCGTAAATAATGTAAGATATATACTCATTGCTTTATCACCAATAATTGGTAAATAACAATGTGTTAATACTTTACGATCTACGTCTGTTAATGTATTATCAACATGAACAGTAAATGTAGTATTTTCAATAGAATAATTTTTAATACTCACTTATGCCGCCTACTTTCTTAAGAGGTAATTGTTTGTTTAAACTTTGATAATAATTACTTATTACTTTAGCACCACGATTAAGAGGTAATAAATACATTGTTGTAACTTTAAAATCAACACTTGTAACATTAGGAGTTTGATTAAATAAAGTCACAATTAATTCACCTCTTGGCATAAGAATTAACATTTCATGAAAATCATCATTAATATTGCTAACTTTAAAACGCATCCCTTTTGAAATATCAATAATAGTATTTTTAACTTTTTCATAGTCAGCTTGATAATAATGTGTTAATAAATCTTTATTTGATCCATGGTCAACAGTTTCAAAACTATTTGAAAAAATCCCTTTTAATCCCATCTTTGTTTCCTCATTTCTAGTAATTTATTTATTACTTTATCTACTTGTTTATAAGTATAACATAAATCAAGAGAATTATCAATAATAAAGTGTGCCTTTTGTTTTTTAATTTCTAAATTCATTTGTGAATTAATTCTTACAAGAGCTTCTTCTTGTGTTAAATTATCACGTCTCATAAGACGGTCAACATTCTTATCAAGAGTACTATAAACACAAATTACTTGATTACATAAATCATCAAATCCTGATTCATATAATAATGGAACATCTATAAACACTAGTTTTTGATGACATGTTTTAATTTCTTCGATAACTCTTTGTTTAATAAGTGGATGAATTATTGATGTAAGTTTTTTATTAGCATCTTTATCATTAAATATTAATTCGCCCATCTTTTTACGGTCAAGGATACCATTAACTATATAAGCACTACCAAACTCACGTTCAATAGTTTCTAAAAATGTTAAATCATTTGATACATCTTTAGAAACTATATCTGTATCGATCACTTTATAACCAAGGCTAATTAAATATTTAGATACACTTGACTTTCCAGTCCCAATTCCACCTGTAATACCAACAATTAATGGCTTATTAATATTTTGGCACTTATCACATAAATAAGTTCCACGTCCACCAACTGTAATTTTCTTAATTATTTCACCACAATTTTCACAAGGAGATCCTACTTTAGTGTGAACATGAAGTTTTAATTGAAACCTACCTGTAACACCTAAACTTGATGTATAACTTCTAATCGTCGTACCACCAGCTTTAATAGCCCCTGCAAGAACAAATCTTGACTTTTCTAAAATAACTTTACAATCATATAAAGTTAAATAATTACAAGGTAGTTCAGGATGTAAATTAGATAAAAAACATACCTCATCAACATAAATATTACCAAGACCCGCAAGTAATGTTTGATCTAAAAGCGCAGTTTTTAATTTAACACGCATTTTATGAATTTTATTATAAAACTCAAATACATCTATTGTTTCATCATTTGCTTCTTTACCTAATTTCTTAAGTTCAGGTTCATTCATTATTTCATCAAAGGAAGTAGTTTTTACTAACTTCATTGTGCCAAATTTTCTTGTATCATGATATCTAAGTGTTTTTCCACTATTAAATGTAAAAACAATATGTTCATGAATATTTCTTACTTCTGAAGCACTCTTTATAAAATATTTACCTTCCATTCTTAAATGCGAAATAAGCGATACATTATTAAAAATAAAGAATAAATATTTACCATATCTTAAAATATCAGTAATTTCTTCACCGATTAATAGTTCTTTAAAATCACTTCTCGAATCTTTATCGATCATTGATTCATAATATACATCAACAGAAACTATTTTTTCACCTATAATTTTTGATTTTAACGTTTCTTTAACGGTTTCAACTTCTGGTAATTCTGGCACTTTCACTTACCTCCTCAATTATTTCATATCCCAATTATCTCCCCAAGATAATTCCGCTTCTAAAAGCACATCTAGTTTTACTACATTTTCCATAACTTCTTTTAATATCTTTTTAACAGTTTCAACTTCATCATTTTTTGTATCAACAACAAGTTCATCATGTACTTGTGCAATAAGTTTACTTTGTAAACCTAATTCTTTAAATTTATTATCTACTGCTATCATCGCTATTTTAATAACATCAGCAGCAGCCCCTTGGATAGGAGCATTTTTCGCAGTACGTTCTGCAAATTGACGAAGTGCCCCATTTGAAGAATTAATTTCTGGCATATAACGTCTTCTACCAAAAATAGTTTCAGTATATCCTGTTTGTTTAGTTACATTAACAATTTTATCTAAATAATCTTTTACTTCCGGATAAATCATAAAGTAACGATTAATAAAATCATTTGCTTCAAAAGTACTAATATGTAATTCATCAGCAAGACCCCATGGGCTCATTCCATATACAATACCAAAGTTAACAGCTTTAGCCATTCGTCTTTGATCTTTTGTAACATCACTAATATCTACACCATAAATCTTTGAAGCAGTCGAAGAGTGTAAATCAACACCACTATTAAACGCATCAATCATATTTTTACATTTAGCAACATGAGCTAAAATGCGAAGTTCAATTTGCGAATAGTCTGCACTTACTAGTATAGAATCATCACTAGGTATAAATGCAGAACGAATTAATCTTCCATCTTCAGTTCTAATTGGAATATTTTGAATATTAGGTTCAACCGAAGAAAGACGGCCAGTAAGTGTTAATGATTGTTTAAAAATAGTATGAACTTTACCATCATCAAAAATAACATCTAATAATCCAACAACATAAGTAGAATATAACTTACTATATTTACGATATTCTAAGACTTTTTTAGGAACCGGATGAATTAAAGCAAGTGACTCTAAAGTTTCTGCATTAGTAACATAACCAGTCTTGTTTTTCTTTCCTTTTGCAATAGCAAGCTTTTCAAACAATACTTCACCAAGTTGTTTAGGAGAAGCAATATTAAACTCAAAACCACATAACTCATATATTTCTTTTTCTAAACGATTAATTTCACTTAAAACAAATTCACCAATTTCATTTAAACGACTCTTACTTACTCTAAATCCATTTACTTCCATTTGACCAAGTACTACTGCAAGAGGTATTTCTACTTCATATAATAATTTCTTTTGTTCTACAGTAAGTGAATTATCAATTTCATCTTTTATTTCTTTTAAATATCCAACTTTATTAATACTATATTTTCCATAAACATCTAAACTAGGGATTTCATGTTTTGAATTCTTACCATAAACTTCTTCAATATAAGGAAGGGTAGTCTCAATAAATTTTTCATACATACTCTTAGGATCAATAGAAGCATAACTTGGATTAACGATATATGCAGCTAAACCTAAATCAAAACCAAACTTATCAAGTTTAATACCTTGTTTACTTAATGCCACATATACTTTTTTAGCATCAATAGTATAGATTTCTTTTTGTAACAAAATATCAATTAATTTATTGTTAAGGAAACTACTTTCAATAAAATATCCTTTATTATCTACAACAATACTTAATCCAAGAAGATTTTCTTTATGATAATTTTCTTTGGCTATTTCAACATCTAAATAACAAATATCATTTTTTTCTAAATCATTAATTAATGACTCTATATCATTAAAACAATATTCTAGTTCGATTTTTGTTTGTTTAATTTCTGCTACTTCTTGTTTTGCATCACCTAATTTTTTAATAAATGATTTAAACTCAACTTTTTCATAAAAGTTTCTTAAAGCTTGAATGCTAGGTTCACAAAAGACAGTATCACTTATGCTATATGGAAGTTCTACATCTAAATAAAGTGTTGCAAGTTTTTTACTTCGAAGTGCAAAATCTTTATCGTTTAATAAAGAAGCTTGAACTTTACCTTTTAAAGAAGGAATATTTTCAATAATATTTTCTAATGTTCCATATTCTTCTAATAACTTACAAGCTGTCTTAGGGCCAATTCCAGCAACACCAGGTAAATTATCACTTGAGTCCCCAATTAAACCTTTGTAATCAGTCATTTGGTAAGCTTCAATTCCCATTAAACTTTTAAAGTTTTCTTCAGTATAACATTCTAAATCAGTAAGACCTTTTTTAGTTAAATATACGTGAACATTCTCTTTAGCAAGTTGTAATAAGTCTTTGTCTCCAGAAATAACCATTACTTCATCAAATTCACCTTTAGCAAGCATTGCCATACTTCCAACAATATCATCTGCTTCATAATCATCAAGTTCTAAATGTTTAATTCCAAGAACATCTAAATATTCTTTAATATATGGAATTTGCATCAAAAACTCAGGTGGAGTTGGTTTTCTTCCCCCTTTATAGTCCGAATATGTTTGATGACGTAATGTTTTTTTCCCCTTATCAAATGCTACAAAAATATTCGTCATATCTGGAGTTTGAATAATATGTTGAATCATATTAACAAATCCGTATATAGCATTAGTATAAAGTCCACTTCTTGCTTGCATCAAATTGCCAGTATATGCTGTTGCATAATATGCTCTAAACATAATACTATTCCCATCTAAAATGATCATTTTTTTCATATTAACCCTCCAAATATTTACTATATATATTTTACCACAAAATGTATTAAAAAATCATATTATTAAACAAAAAATTATGGGAATACTTTATATGGAGGAAATTTTATGAAAAAATTAATTTTATTTCTCATCCTATTACTACTACTATCAAGCTGTAATAAGACCTCTACAAATACCTTTTACGACATTATAAAGGATTATCCACATAATCCAAAAAAATTATCTGAATACGAAAAAATCTATAACGAAACAAAAAATATTATTTATTCCATTAATAAAGTAAACTTTCCCTTATTCTTAACTCCCAATAC